>NZ_LYSO01000227.1:0-521 GCF_001728935.1 Pseudomonas sp. AP42 | reverse complement strand
TCCCATAGCCCAGCGTTCTTGCGAGGCGGGATACAGGCTGTTGCCTCTTTGCGCAAGATAAGCTGATGGCTGGCTTTGCTGTCGTAGGCGCCATCCGCATAAACACGGCCCAACTTGCACCGTAGTGGATTGAGTAAGGTGGGCTGCACCTCGGCATCATTGACATTCTCCAGTGAGACTTCCGCCGCCACGATATCGTGGGTCACCGGATCTACTGCCAGATGCAACTTGCGCCAGACTCGCCGTTTCTCGGCGCCGTGTTTTCTGACCTTCCACTCGCCTTCACCAAACACCTTCAGCCCGGTTGAGTCGATGACCAAGTCGGTAATGCGTTCCTTTGGGGGCTGTCGATAAGCCACCGTCACCGTGCGAGCGCGCTTGCTGACACAGCTGTAGTCTGGTGCACACAGCGGCACATTCATCAACTCGAACAGGGAGTCGAGTAGTCCCTGGGTTGCTCGCAAAGTGAGGTTAAAAATCCCCTTGAGCATCAGGAAGGTACAAATGGTCTGGTCGGTGTA
>NZ_LYSO01000226.1:0-643 GCF_001728935.1 Pseudomonas sp. AP42 | reverse complement strand
GGGGTTCTTTTCGCCTTTCCCTCACGGTACTAGTTCACTATCGGTCAGTCAGTAGTATTTAGCCTTGGAGGATGGTCCCCCCATATTCAGACAAAGTTTCTCGTGCTCCGTCCTACTCGATTTCATGACTAAGAGATTTTCGCGTACAGGGCTATCACCCACTATGGCCGCACTTTCCAGAGCGTTCCGCTAATCTCAAAGCCACTTAAGGGCTAGTCCCCGTTCGCTCGCCACTACTAAGGGAATCTCGGTTGATTTCTTTTCCTCAGGGTACTTAGATGTTTCAGTTCCCCTGGTTCGCCTCTTGCACCTATGTATTCAGTACAAGATAACCATCTTATGATGGCTGGGTTCCCCCATTCAGACATCTCCGGATCAAAGTCTGTTTGCCGACTCCCCGAAGCTTTTCGCAGGCTACCACGTCTTTCATCGCCTCTGACTGCCAAGGCATCCACCGTATGCGCTTCTTCACTTGACCATATAACCCCAAGCAATCTGGTTATACTGTGAAGACGACATTCGCCGAAAATTCGAATTTCTCAATTAAGAGAACTCACAAATTTTACCTTAGCCTGATCCGTTACCAGTGAAAGTAACGTTCAGTCTATCTTTCTATCACATACCCAAATTTTTAAAGAACGAA
>NZ_LYSO01000225.1:0-688 GCF_001728935.1 Pseudomonas sp. AP42 | reverse complement strand
CGTTTCTACCGTCATCCCAACTTGCTCAAGGCGGGGCCAGAGCAGGTCACTCCGGTAGCACCGGAGCAGGTCTGGGTCGCAGATATCACCTATCTGCCAGCCAGGAGCGGGCCACTGTACCTGAGCCTGGTGACGGATGCGTACTCACGCAAGATAGTGGGCCACCACGTACACGAAGGAATGCACGCCGAATCGGTGGCGATGGCGTTCAAGAAAGCACTGAAGCAACGACGTGGCGGCGGTGAACTCATCCATCACTCTGACCGCGGCGTGCAGTATTGCTCGGGACTGTATCAGTCATTACATGAACGGTACGGGGTGAAATGCTCAATGACGGATGGGTATGACTGCTACCAGAATGCGTTGGCGGAGCGGGTGAACGGGATTTTGAAAGGAGAGTTATTGTTGCAAAGCCCGCAGGATTTGACGCAAGCGCGGGAAATGGTGCGTGAAGCAGTGGATATTTACAACGCGGAGCGGCCGCATCATGCGTTGAAATACAGAACCCCCGATGCGGTACATAGGGGGTTCTGAGTGGAGCAAAGCTAGCCGAAAATGTGTAAACCTATTTCAGGACTAGACACCGTTATCTGCAAGTCACGGCCGACTTATTCGTCGTGCTTGCACTCACCTGTTGCACAGTGACCGTAGAGGTAGAGGCTGTGGTTGGTGAGACGGATATTGAATT
>NZ_LYSO01000224.1:0-720 GCF_001728935.1 Pseudomonas sp. AP42 | reverse complement strand
AGGAGCAATTGCCCCATGGTGGGATCAAGCGTTATCGCTATGACGACTTGGGGCGACAGGTTGCCCGTGAGGATGAGCATGGCGCACTAATCCAGTATCAGTGGGACGCCGCAGGACGCTTGCTGAAACTGATCCAGCCTGGTGGTGGATGTAGGGAATTCAGCTACAACCCCTACGGCAAAATCATCGCCGAACGCGACGAACTCGGCCACGTTACCCGCTACGAATACGCAGACGGCCTGCACCTGATCAGCCGCCGCCTTAACGCCGATGGCACCCAGGTCAAGTACCGCTACGACAGCGCCCGGCTGCTCCTCACCGAGATCGAAAACGAAGCCGGCGAAACCTACCAACTCGACTACCACCCCAACGGCCTGATCCGCCAGGAAACCGGCTTCGACGGCCAACGCACCGCGTATGCCTACGACCTCAACGGCAACCTGCTGGAAAAAACCGAATACGGCGACGATGACAGTCAGCGAATCACCCGTTACGAGCGCGACCATGCCGGACGCCTCGTAAGAAAAACCCTGCCCGATAACAGCATTATCGATTATGCCTACGACCGCCAAGGCAACCTCCTCAGCGTCGAAGACGGCCACTGGGCGTTGGCCTACGAGTACGACCGCCAAAACCGCCTCACCGCCGAACACCAAGGCTGGGGCACCCTGCGCTACGGCTACGACGCTTGCGGGCAACTGAAAAACCTGTGCCTGCCGG
>NZ_LYSO01000223.1:0-720 GCF_001728935.1 Pseudomonas sp. AP42 | reverse complement strand
AAGAGCAATTGCCCCATGGTGGGATCAGGCGTTATCGCTATGACGATCTCGGAAGGCAAATCGCCCGAGAGGATGAACACGGCGCACAGACCGTTTATGAATGGGACAGCGTCGGTAGGCTGATTCGCCTCGTCTTGCCAGGCGGTGGTTGCCGAGAATTAAGCTACAACCCCTACGGCAAAATCATCGCCGAACGCGACGAACTCGGCCACGTCACCCGCTACGAATACGCCGACGGCCTGCACCTGATCAGCCGCCGTCTCAACGCCGACGGCACCCAGGTCAAGTACCGCTACGACAACGTGCGGCTGCTGCTTACCGAGATCGAAAACGAAACCGGCGAAACCTACCAACTCGACTACCACCCCAACGGCCTGATCCGCCAGGAAACCGGCTTCGACGGCCAGCGCACCGCCTACGCCTACGACCTCAACGGCAACCTGCTGGAAAAAACCGAATACGGCGACGATGACAGTCAGCTAATCACCCGTTACGAGCGCGACCACGCCGGGCGCCTCGTAAGAAAAACCCTGCCCGATGCCAGCGTTGTCGACTATGCCTACGACCGCCAAGGCAACCTCCTCAGCGTCGAAGACGGTCACTGGGCGTTGGCCTACGAGTACGACCGCCAAAACCGCCTCACCGCCGAGCACCAAGGCTGGGGCACCCTGCGCTACGGCTACGACGCCTGCGGCCAGCTGAAAAACCTGTGCCTGCCAG
>NZ_LYSO01000222.1:0-893 GCF_001728935.1 Pseudomonas sp. AP42 | reverse complement strand
GGCCGTTACCGCAGCAATGGATATGTACACAGTCCAACTGTGTTTACTGCCAGGCCGCCTTCGCAGGCAAGCCAGCTCCCACATTTGGATCTCGGTGTGTCAGGTAGATAGGCGGTTGACAGGTGGTCACGCAGGCAAGCGCCCCTCCCACCGTTGAAGTGTGGCGTTACTGGCATTTGGTCATGATTTGTAAAAGGCCAGCAAGCCGTGTCCCTTTAAATTGCAGGACGTTTCCGAGACAATCCCTGCCACCTTGTGCCTGTTGGAATCGATGGCTAGTCTTCGGCCCGTCACTGCCTTTTCAGTGATCGGGTTTAGTCGCCCGGACTCTAATCAGGCGCATGGTCCTCCATGAGGTTTTATGGTGGCTGTGCGCAGGGCACCCTCGGGTGCGCCGGATTTTCCTGATTAGCCGGTCGACTAACCTGCGTACAGCCGCCACCCTTCGTTTAGTCGCGACTGGGCCGGCTTCTGCCTTAATCAGGAGTTACACCATGACCAAAGCACTTCCCGATCCACCCATGGATTGCCTCGTCGTCAATGAAGAGCTCAGCTTCGAAGACGCTCAACTCTACATTTCCCATCTGATCAACAGCGCATCGGCCACGGTGTGGGACTGTTGCGATCATCTGCAACCCCACGACCGCGCCCGAATCCATGCCGCATGGCACTTGCTGGAGATGGCCAAAACCGTGGTAAACCGCACCATCGAGTGCATGCCGCGAACCTGAAAACCCTACAAACCCTATGTGGGAGCTGGCTCGCCTGTAACCACGATGCGAAGCGAGCCGCTCTTGATCTTGATCTCAAGCGCCCCGTCAAACCACGCTGGCCGGAATTCGACAGGGATTTGGGGGGTAAACCGGCAGGGATGCCGGTTTAGCCGCCCCGCT
>NZ_LYSO01000221.1:0-1077 GCF_001728935.1 Pseudomonas sp. AP42 | reverse complement strand
TATAGCGAAGAAAATCCAGGCGTGATGCTGGACGGCGAAAACCTCGCCTACGTGATCTACACCTCGGGTTCCACCGGTCAACCCAAAGGCGCCGGCAACCGGCACTCGGCATTGCTCAATCGCTTGCAGTGGATGCAGGAGGCCTACGGGCTTGAGGCCAGCGATAGCGTGCTGCAAAAGACGCCATTCAGTTTCGACGTGTCGGTGTGGGAGTTCTTCTGGCCGCTGATGACCGGCGCGCGTCTGGTGGTGGCTGCGCCGGGTGATCATCGTGATCCGGCCAAGTTGGTGAGCCTGATCAACCAGCAGAACGTCACAACGCTGCATTTCGTTCCGTCGATGTTGCAGGCCTTCCTGCAAGACCCGGCCGTCTCCTCGTGCCAAAGCCTGCAACGCATCGTGTGCAGTGGCGAGGCGCTGCCGGCGGATGCCCAGCACCAAGTGTTTGCCAAACTGCCCCAAGCCGCGCTCTACAACCTCTACGGTCCGACTGAAGCGGCTATCGATGTGACCCATTGGACTTGCGTCGATGAGGGCCGCGACGCGGTGCCGATCGGCCGCCCGATTGCCAACCTTGGCTGCTACATCCTCGACAGCAACTTCGAGCCGGTGCCGGTGGGTGTGCTCGGTGAGCTCTACTTGGGTGGCATCGGCCTGGCCCGTGGTTATCACCGCCGCCCGGCGTTGACCGCCGAACGTTTCATTGCGCATCCGTTCGTCAAAGGCGAGCGCTTGTACCGCACCGGCGACCTGGCGCGTTATCGCGCAGACGGGGTGATTGAATATGCCGGGCGTATCGACCATCAGGTCAAGCTGCGTGGCTTGCGCATTGAGCTGGGTGAAATCGAAGCGCGTCTGCTGGAGCATGCCCTGGTGCGTGAAGCCGCCGTGCTGGCGGTGGACGGCAAATACCTGGTGGGCTACCTGGTGCTGCAAAACGCAGCCGATGACTGGCGTGATCGGCTCAGCGCTCACTTGGCCCAGTACTTGCCGGACTACATGGTCCCGGCCCAATGGGTGCTGCTGGAACAGATGCCCCTGAGCCCCAACGGCAAGCTGGACCGCAAGGCGCTGCCC
>NZ_LYSO01000220.1:0-1096 GCF_001728935.1 Pseudomonas sp. AP42 | reverse complement strand
GGGTTGGGGTTTGGTTGGAGCCATGCGCTGGCCCATCGGCTGGTGGTGTCGGGCGATTCCGTGGTGTGGACTGACCATGAGAACCGCTCGACTGCCCTGCCCTTGCCCACCGACTCTCGGCCCGCGATCACCAATAGCCTGGCGGAAGCGGCGATCTACTTGGGTTCGGCGCCTGACGAGTTGGTGTTGGCCCAGGCGTCGCGCTTCTATCACTTTCGCGATGGCGTACTGGTCTCGATCAGCGATGCGTATGACAACCGGCTGCGCCTTTGCCGGGATCGTTCTGGGCGGATTGAGCGACTGGATAACGGTGCGGGTCGTTCGTTGCTGTTGCGTTATGAGTTGGGTCGCATCGTCGCGGTGGACTACCAGGTGCATCGCGCCAAAGGGCGAGAGCCCTACGTGTGGGAGACCGAGCAGAACATTGTTTCCTACGCCTATGACGAACACGGACGACTGGTCTGCGCGACCAATGCTGTCGGGGAAAGCGAGCGTTATCGGTATGACGATCAGCACGTCATTCTTGAACGCCAACTGGCCGGTGGGGCGAGTTTCTTTTGGGAATGGGAACACGCTGGCAAGGCGGCGCGATGTGTGCGGCATTGGGCGAGTTTTTCGCAGATGGACACGCGTTATGCCTGGGGCGATGACGGGCGTGTCACGGTGCATAACGCCGATAGTAGCCAGGAGGTGTATGTCCATGATCAGCGGGCGCGGTTGGTGCAGCGCGTCGATCCTGATGGCGCCACGCATTTCAAATCCTACGACGATCAGGGGCGGCTGACCGTCGAGCAAGACCCGATGGGCGCGGTAACGGCCTATCAATATGACGATGCCGGACGCTTGGTGGCGCTGTTTCCGGGGGATGATGAGCCGACGTCCTACGAGCATGACAATGGCTTCGTACGGGTTGTGCGCCGTGGGGAGGCGGTCTGGAAATATGAGCGTAATGACCAAGGCGATGTCATTCGCAAGACTGACCCCGATGGCCATTCGACTGACTACAGCTACAACAAACATGGGCAACTGACGGGGATTTGGTACCCGGACAGCAGTTGCCATCGGCTGGTGTGGAACGAGCGTGGGCAGTTGCTTG
>NZ_LYSO01000219.1:0-1191 GCF_001728935.1 Pseudomonas sp. AP42 | reverse complement strand
GATGGTCTGAAGTAGCCATGTATTTCCCCGGCATACCACCTAGCGCAACTTTTAAACTCGCCAAATGATCAAAAAACAATCAATTCGACGAGTATTTCTTACGTTTTCGCCACCCGGACCCCACTCCGGTGGCCATTTCCCGCATTACAGGCGCACCTCTCCTGCATTCGTCAGTAAATGTCGGCGCGCCATCCACAGGTTCGACAGAGCGAACAGTGTCACCAGTTGCGCCGTGTTTTTGGCCAAGCCGCGAAAGCGCACCTTGGTGTAACCGAACTGGCGCTTGATTACCCGGAACGGATGCTCGACCTTGGCGCGCACCTGAGCCTTGGCCTTTTCAATCTTGCGCTTGGCTTTGTACAGCACGCTGCGCTTATCGAGTTTTTTGTAGGTGCTGCGGCGTGCCGCCACCTGCCAGATAACTTCACGTCCTTCATGCTCGGGCCGCTTTTCGACACCGGTGTAGCCTGCATCGGCGCAGACCACGTTTTCGTCGCCATGCAGCAATTTGTCCACCTGGGTGACATCCGCCACATTGGCCGCCGTGCCCACTACGCTGTGCACCAGACCCGATTCGTCATCGGCGCCGATGTGGGCCTTCATGCCAAAATAATACTGGTTTCCCTTCTTGGTCTGGTGCATTTCCGGGTCGCGCTTGCCGTCCTTGTTCTTGGTCGAACTGGGCGCATTGATCAGCGTTGCATCGACGATGGTGCCCTGGCGCAGCGACAGGCCGCGGTCGCCCAGATAGCCATTGATGACAGCGAGGATGCCGGCCGCCAGCTCGTGTTTCTCCAGCAAGCGGCGGAAGTTGAGAATGGTGGTTTCGTCGGGGATGCGCTCCAGGTTCAGCCCGGCAAACTGGCGCAGGATCGTGGTTTCGTACAGCGCTTCCTCCATCGCTGGATCGCTGTAGCCGAACCAGTTCTGCAGCAGATGCACACGCAGCATCGCCATCAACGGGTAGGCCGGACGGCCACCTTCACCTTTCGGATAATGTGGCTCGATCAAAGCAATCAAGCCCTTCCACGGCACCACCCGATCCATCTCGATCAGGAACAACTCCTTGCGGGTTTGCTTGCGCTTGCCAGCGTACTCGGCGTCGGCGAAGGTCATCTGCTTCATCGGGAAACTCGGTGGGTGGGGTCGCGGTATTTTGCCAAATCAGAAAGTCTTTTTCAGAGTTTCCCT
>NZ_LYSO01000218.1:0-1194 GCF_001728935.1 Pseudomonas sp. AP42 | reverse complement strand
AGATTCTATGGTTGAGGGGCAACCCTCAACCAACCTTTGGCTGATATTCGCTTTGCCCTTTCAGTAGAGCGAACACCACTCGAGCAAGCTTGCGAGCCAATATTACCAACGCTTGAGTGGTGCTATAGCCTCGTGCCCTCTGTGCTTGATAAAACGCCTTCCATGTCTCTGTTCGGCTAGCCGCCATCGCGGCGTTATGCAGCAGGCGCCGGGCCTCTGAGTCGCCGCGCTTACTTAAACTACGACGACCATCTTTCTGTCCTGACTTGTTGACGCGCAAATCCATACCAAGAAAGGCGATAAACGCGTCTGAATTCCTGAATTCTCCCCGTTGGAAGGTGGCAATCAAGCGCGCGCCAGTCAAAAAGCCGATGCCTTCGACCTTCAAGCAACGCTTCAACTGCCCCAGCAAACCTGCCTCTTTCAGGCAATCACTGATCATCTTTTCAATTAACCCTTCAAGTCTCTGCATCGACTTGACCTGCTCGGCAAACGAGGCCTTAAGCAGCGGTTCATTCGCCCAGCTTTGCGTCAGGCTGACGCGCGCCTGAACCAAGGCTGCGCGCCGACGAAACAGGCTTAGAAGGTGGCGATACAGCGGCGATGGCGGTGTCCAGGGACGCAGTTCGTCTGCCTCCTTTCTCAAATAGCGGGCGAGCAGCTGGGCATCCAAAGCATCAGTCTTGGCCCGGATCTTCAAGCTTTCGCGGTAATGTTTAAGCTCATAACCTCCAACCATGTAAACCACGCAACCAGCTTCATGGGCTAGATCGGAAAACTCCAAGTGGTAGATGTTGGTGGCTTCAATTGCGATGGCCACTTTGCAGGACAGCGTTTTCAGCCATTTTTTGATAGCAGCTTTGTTGTTTGCGATCGTTTCCAGTAGATCGGCTTCAGCGTGATAAATCACCAGCTCATTCTTAGCGACATCAACGCCTACGATCGGCTTTGAGACAGAAACTGGCATTGCCATGGGGGCTTCCTCCGGGCTATGTTTTTGAGCACTTGAAGGGCTCACCCAGAGGCGCAGGCTTGTTCCTATCGTCGGTCATAGCCAGATGCATTCTTTATCGGCGCTTGGGTGAAAGGAGGAGGGGCGAAATCTCCCACGGTCTGTACTGCGTCAACAGTCAGAATCGGGCTTTGTCCCTTCTCCTCCCTTCAAGTCCTAGCATACAAGCGGGCTTGCTCGCG
>NZ_LYSO01000217.1:0-1259 GCF_001728935.1 Pseudomonas sp. AP42 | reverse complement strand
TTGAGATCAAGATCAAGAGCAGATTAAGAGCAGATCAAGAGCGGCTCGCTTCGCATCGTGGTTACGGTTGATCGCTGCAGCGTTGTTTAGATGGAGAAAGCCCCGCCCGTCAATGCAACGAAGCCCGGGTAATCAGGTAGTTCACCCACTGCGGTTCATCGTCCAGTTCAATGCTCTGCACCGGACGCGGCAAGTTATCCAGCACGGTGCGCCAGAATGCCTGGGACACTTCGTCCTGATCATAGAAACGCACCAACCAATTGCGCTCGCCGCTGCACAGCACCTGGCTGGCGATGGCGCGGCCGATGCCCTTGCGGCGGTAGCGCTTGAGGATGAACAGGTCGGCCAGTTCCAGGGCGTCGATGCCCGGTAGTTCGCTGCCTTCGATCAACAGGAAACCGGCGATGTAGCCGTCTACCAGCAGCAGGTTGGCGCTCCATTGCGGGTCGCTCCAGTAGCGGGCCAGGTGTTCGTCGTGGATGTAGAAACGCCCATCGGCCTCGACATCTTCCTGTTCCCAGTCCGAAGACTCGTAGGCGTAGTACTGGTAAAGATTGCGGATCAGTTCGGCTTCTTCGGGGCCGGTCTGGATCAATTCGACGGTGGTTTCAGGCATGGGGCTCTCGGTGGAAAAACGCAGGGCGCCATTGTTCACAAAAGTGCTGCCCACGCCAATGGCCTGGCGAATCCTTTCTATTGGCTGAACCGATTGCAAATAGCAGTTGCCTTGGCCGAAATCCTGAAACATTTAGAATAAACTTCGCCGGTTTCTCCCTATTGCTCAAGGACACGTATTTTGACCAACGTCTGTACCGCCGGCCTGGATGTGGGCTTTGCCTCCCTGGATTACCTGCAGATCTTCATCCTGGGCGTGATCCAGGGCATTACTGAATTGCTGCCGGTGTCGTCCACCGCCCATATGCGCGTGGTGCCCGCCCTGCTCGGCTGGCAAGACCCAGGCTCGGCGTTTTCTGCGGCCATGCAACTGGCGGCGTTGGCGGCGGTGGTCAGTTACTTCTGGCGCGATGTGCGCCAGGTGACCACGGGCAGCATCAGTGCGGTGCGCCGGGGCGACTACAATGACCGCTGGTTCAAGCTGGCCGTGGCGATTGTGCTGGCAACTGTTCCGATTGGCATTGCCGGCCTGGCGTTGTCGTCGACCTTGAATGCGTGCAACTCACCCTTGCGCGGGCTGATGGTGATCGGCATTTCCTGCGTGGTAATGGCGGTATTGCTGGCCCTGGCTGAAGTGCGCGCCC
>NZ_LYSO01000216.1:0-1413 GCF_001728935.1 Pseudomonas sp. AP42 | reverse complement strand
ACCGTCGTAGGCAAGCCAGTTCCTACAGTGCTTGCGGCGCTGGTCAGCGCGTGGCAATCAGCGCCGGTCCGAATGACTCTTTCAGGAAAACCGGGGCGATATAGCGTTCGTAATGTGCCTCGGACAGCAGAAAGAACTCCCGGTCTATCGCATCGCGCAGGTCCGCCAGGTGGCGCTCGCGAAACTCAGGCAGCAACGCCAAGCCATACGCATCCAGCTTGGAGATCACCCGTGCACCCCGGGCAATCAGTTGGTATGCCCAGCAATACGGCGACTGGTGCGGTACAAAGCGAATCTTGCGCGCTTCCAGTTGCTGACGCAGGCGCTGCGGATCGAAGACTTCCAGCTTGCTGGCCATCACCTGTACCAGCAACTGCTCCAGGCGCAGCCACACCGCTTGTTTTTCCTCGGCGCTATAGCCATTCCACTGGATCACTTCATGGTGATAACGCTTGCAGCCCCGGCAGACCAGGTCACCGTAGACGGTGGAGCACAGGCCGACGCAAGGGGTCTTGATGGTTTGGTTGGGCATAAAGGCTTTTTACGCAAGTCTAAAGAACACAGATAACCACCTGTGGGAGCGGGCTTGCTCGCGAAAGCGGTAGGCCAGCTAGTATTCCACTGACTGACACTGCGCATTCGCGAGCAAGCCCGCTCCCACATTTTTTGGGGGCCGTGTGGATTCAGTCCCAGCTCAGCGCGCCGCCGGTCTGGTACTCGATCACACGGGTCTCGAAGAAGTTTTTCTCTTTCTTCAAGTCCATGATCTCGCTCATCCACGGGAACGGGTTGGTCGTGCCTGGGTACTCTTCCTTCAACCCAATCTGCGTCAAACGACGGTTAGCGATGAATTTCAAATAGTCTTCCATCATCGCCGCATTCATGCCCAACACCCCACGAGGCATGGTGTCGCGAGCGTATTCGATCTCCAACTGCGTCCCCTGCAGAATCATCTGGGTCGCTTCTTCCTTCATCTCGGCATCCCACAGGTGCGGGTTTTCGATTTTGATCTGGTTGATCACGTCGATACCGAAGTTCAGGTGCATCGACTCATCGCGCAGGATGTACTGGAACTGCTCGGCCACGCCGGTCATTTTGTTGCGGCGGCCCATGGACAAAATCTGGGTGAAGCCGCAGTAGAAGAAGATGCCTTCCAGCACGCAGTAGTAGGCGACCAGGTTGCGCAGCAGTTCCTTGTCGGTGTCGACGGTGCCGGTTTCGAACTTCGGATCGGAGATCGAGCGGGTGTACTTCAGGCCCCAGGCGGCTTTTTTGGCGACCGATGGAATCTCGTGGTACATGTTGAAGATCTCGCCTTCATCCATGGCCAGCGATTCGATGCAGTACTGGTAGGCGTGGGTGTGGATCGCTTCTTCGAAGGCCTGGCGCAGGATGTACTGGCGGCACTCCGGG
>NZ_LYSO01000215.1:0-1658 GCF_001728935.1 Pseudomonas sp. AP42 | reverse complement strand
TTTTTCAAGGTAGTTGTCGCGTCCACCGTCGCGCTACGCGATTTTTATTACCACGGTCAGTTCCCTTTCAGGGTTCAGATACACCGTCCCGATAGGGTTCCAGTTGCGTGTCTCTCCTGACCATCGTTCCGGTCTTTTCTCTCTGGCCTGCCGGTATATCGCATCTCGACGAGCCAAGATTTCTCGGTCTTTTCCTTCATGACGTTGAGCCGGTGTTACGAAGCGGATCCGGCTATGACGGTGCACGGTGTTGTACCAGGTCATAAAATTCCTCACCCAGATACGCGCATCATCCAGGCTGGTAAACCCCGCCTGTGGCCACTGCGGGCAGTATTTCAGTGTCCTGAACAGTGATTCCGAGTACGGGTTGTCGTTGCTAACCCGTGGTCGACCGCGAGACGGCGTGATGCCCAGGTCATACATCTTGGTCAGTAACGTCACCGATTTCATCGGTGCACCGTTGTCCGAGTGAAGCACCAGCGGCTGGCGCCAACACTTCTCCTGAGTCACGCTTCGTTGCAGCAACGCTGCTGCCTTTTCCCCGCTCTCGGCTTCATAAACTTCCCAGCCCACGGCTTTTCGGCTGTAGATGTCTTCGATCAGATAGAGGTAGTAAAATTTCCCGCGAACCGGGGACGGCAAGTAGGTGATGTCCCATGACCACACCTGATTAGCTGAAGTCGCTGCGTAAGTGGTCGGTGCCTCATGGCGATGCGGTCGCTTGGCTCTGGATCGGTGATGCTGCTGACCTGCCGCATGCAGCACACGATAAAAAGTCGCCTCCGAGGCTACATATCTTCCTTCATCGGCCAATTGCGGCACGATCTGGCTTGGCGGGAGGTGCGCATAGGCTTTGCTGTTGCACAGCGTCACGATGCCTTGCCGTTCAAGCTCACTGAGCGCGTTGTTCGGTATCGGCCTAAGCGTCGTCGTGCGTCCATCTGCCAAGAGTTCTTGCGGCAAGCTCCAGCGTTGCAGTGTCCTCAGTGAAATGCCTACCTCCTGACAAGCAGGCGCCCTGCGGGCGCCCGCCAGAATGGCTTCATTAAGCCAATCAACGAGTAAATACCGTTCTGGCAACAAGGTCAGGTGGCCTCGTCGTCGCTCCCCCAGTAGGCATTGAGCTTTTTTCGTAGTACCAGTAAGGCCGCTGTTTCAGCCAGGGCTGCATCTTTGCGGCGCAACTCACGTTCAAGTTCACGGATACGATTTTTATCATCCCGTGACTGTCCGGAGCTTGCAGTTTTCGCGGTTGACTGTTTCGTGCTGCCGGCGATAAAAGCGTTGCGCCAATCGGTTATTTGCTCGGGAAAAATACCTTTTCGTCGGCAGTACTCACCGATTTCCAGTTCCGATAGCGAACCTGTTTCTATGATGATCGCCAGCTTGGATTCGGCTGACCAATTTTCGGCCGGTTGCTTGGCATCGGACAATTGCGTTCCTCTGGCGGCAGCTTGTTTGCGCCAATAATGGAGAGACATATCGCTGCAACCTTCGCGCCGAGCGACCTCCGCCGCCGAGAGGCTCAGGGGCGGAAGCATCATTTTCAGCAGCGCAGCTTTACGTTCTTCTGAATAGAAAGGCATGACCATACTCTTGCCGCCCCCGGAATGCTTTTCAAAAAGCGGGGGACACGACAACTACCCTGACACCGGGGG
>NZ_LYSO01000213.1:0-2361 GCF_001728935.1 Pseudomonas sp. AP42 | reverse complement strand
GGATCTGGTTGTCGGGTAGTCAGACGCGGTTGCCCGCGTCCAACCCCCTAAGAACCGTGCATGCGAGTTTCCCAGCACACGGCTCAAGCCTCTGCTAAGGCGCCATTGGGCACCCGGTTATACATCGTCGACATTGGCAAATTGCACATCTCGTGGGCAACGCAGGTGGTAAATCTCAAGATTAGCCGCAGCGTCCGTCCCGCCATGACCTAGCTTCACAATATGGCGACTGTGCCACGGTGTGTCTTTGGTCACCGGCTTGAAGCAGGCGCAGCACCTGCCGCCCTGTTGCACCCATACCCGATACAGCTTGGCTCGACCTTTAACGGAAGTGAGCATCTTCTTGCCCCAGCGGGACTCGAAGTACTCATCCCATGCAGGGTCGTGAGGGTTGGCAGCAGCCTTAATCTTGATATGTCGCACAATCGGTGTGTCTGAGGCGTCTACTAGCGTGTACTGACGCTTCCGACCATCGGCGGATTTTTCAGTACACGAGAACACCCAACGGCGCGCCCCTTGTACTTTGAAATACCGATCCTTCACCCATCGGCGTGTCTTGCGAGGGTGGCGACGTACCGCCCATCGCCAGAGCATTTCCCACACTGCGCTGTCCACCTGGTTGAAGACCTTCTTGGCGACGACATGACTGTGATAGTTCGCCCAGCCCCGTAGAACCGGGTTGAGCAAACCTATCAAGTTAGCCTGTCGTATCGTTTTGTTGGTCTTGATCAACTCTCGCAGCTTGGCAAGTAGAGCCCCGATGTTCGCCTTGGACGGCTTGATCAGGAGCTTGCCGTTGTACTTGCGCAGGTTCCATCCGAGGAAGTCGAACCCGTCCCCTATGTGCGTTATCTTGGTTTTTTCCGGAGAGAGGACAAGTCCACGCTCTGCCAGAAATTCAACCACGGCGGGCCTGACTTCATTCTCCAGCCATTCTTTCGAACAACCAGTGATGATGAAATCATCTGCATAACGCACCACGCGCATTTTTCGGGCTGTCCACTTCGCGTTGGGAAATCTCTTCGCCAGCATCGCTTCCAACCCATCCAGCGTCATGTTCGCCAACCCCGGGGATATGATGCCTCCCTGCGGGGTTCCGGCGTGGCTGGGGAATAGCTGCTTTTGGTAGACATAACCAGCCCGGAGCCATTTCTGCAAAATCGCCTTGTCCATGGGAATGTTGGCGATCAACCAGTCATGGCTGATATTGTCGAAACAGCCTTGAATGTCGCCCTCTAACACCCATTCCGCGTTTGCTTTTCGTGACAGCACACCAAAGCACTGTGCGACGGCATCCGCAGTTGAGCGTTCCGGCCTGAACCCATAAGAGTTCGGGTCGCCGGTAGTTTCCGCTATCGGTTCCAGAGCCAGCAGATGAAGCGCCTGCATGGCCCGGCATTTCATCGCGGGAATTCCAAGAGGTCTCGTTTTGCCGTTTTTCTTCGGAATAAGCACTCTCCGAAGCGGGAGCGGCGAGTAACCTCGCCGCGTCAACGACTCTATCGCGCCGAGCTTGGCCCTAGGCGTATTCCAAGTAACCTTGTCCACGCCGGGGGTATTTTTGCCTTTGTTTTCAGACACCCGTTTCACAGCAAATGCCTTGCCACTGAACGAGTGAGTCAGCAGCCATTGCAGGGCTTTCACCTTGTTATGTCTGCCATCTTGTACAGCCTTCACAATACGCGCTTGCAGCCCTCTGACACGACGTTGTACGGCGATCCAATCGATGCTGTCCCACGACGTGCCGGAAGGTGCACACGCCAATGCTGCTGCGTTCATTTGCTCTCCTTCCGTTGAAAGGGTTCTACCTACTCTCGTGTGAAGAGAGACCATGAGGACGTCTGCCCGCTTTCGCGTGAAGTGATGTTTCAACCTCTATCCAACCCATTACAGGACGGCGTTCGCTTTTTCCTCGTTCCTTCGCCCGCACCGCCATGGGCAATTTTTACAAACGGCTTTCCCTGACGGGAGCGATACGGGATTTCCACGTTCCGCTTACTGAAGTGCGTCGGGTTAGGTGCCTGCTATCGACCGGGAGGCATGTGGGTCACGAATGCGTAGTAGAAAGACGCAGTTCCCACCTCCATTACCATTTTGGTTCGAGCGTGTAAGCCATTTCCGCTCGCTTAATTTAACGATCGTTGCGCAGATTCACGTGTGTTCACCATACCAACTATCTAGCACTTGTCCGGCCATGGCTGCCAGAAGGGTACGCCTCTCACGATTGGTACCCCGCACCTTGCGGCGCCTCGTAACATTGTCGAAGGCGCTCTTGATTCAGCCTTCTAGATTCACCCGGTGACACGGGTGGTTCCCACCAAGGGGGAACAACTTCATTAAGCGACTTCGTGTCGCACTTCC
>NZ_LYSO01000212.1:0-2399 GCF_001728935.1 Pseudomonas sp. AP42 | reverse complement strand
AAAGCGGCCTCAAGGGCAACAAATGACTTAAGCTAGGCCATAACAACAAGGAGGCCCCCGTGAGCGTAATCAGTAAATCCATTCTCCTCGTCGACGACGACCAGGAAATCCGCGAATTGCTGCAAACCTACCTCAGTCGCGCCGGCTTCCAGGTCCGTGGCGTGTCCGATGGCGCGGGGTTCCGCCAGGCGATGAACGAGGCACCGTGCGACCTGGTCATCCTCGATGTGATGTTGCCAGACGAAGACGGCTTCAGCCTGTGCCGCTGGATCCGCCAGCACCCGCGCCAGGCGCAGGTGCCGATCATCATGCTCACCGCCAGTTCCGACGAAGCCGACCGCGTGATCGGCCTGGAGCTGGGCGCCGATGACTATATCGGCAAGCCGTTCAGCCCCCGCGAGCTGCAGGCGCGCATCAAGGCACTGCTGCGCCGCTGCCAATTCGGCCAGGAGCGCAGCAGCGGCGGCGATGTGTGGGTGTTCGATGAATGGCGCCTGGATATGATCAGCCACCGCTTGTTTCATGTGGACGGCGAAGAGGTGATTCTCTCCGGTGCCGACTTTGCCTTGCTCAAGTTGTTTCTCGACCACCCGCAGCAGATCCTCGACCGCGACACCATCGGCAACGCCACCCGTGGCCGTGACCTGATGCCCTTGGACCGTATCGTCGATATGGCCGTCAGCCGCCTGCGCCAGCGCCTGCGCGACACCGAGAAACCCCCGCGGCTGATCCGCACCGTGCGTGGCAGCGGCTATCAACTGGCAGCCAGCGTGGTTGCCGGCAATGCCCACTGAACCGCTGAACGAACGCCGGCGCCGCTTGCCGGTACCCCGCTCGCTGCTGGGGCGCATGTTATTGCTGACCTTGCTGGCGGTGTTGTTCGCCCAGGCGCTGTCCAGCGTGATCTGGGTGTCGCAATTGCGCGCTACCCAGCTTGAGGGCCTGGTGACCAGCGCCCGCAGCCTCGCGCACTCAATGACCGCCAGCGTGAGTTACTTCCGGTCGCTGCCGGTGGCCTATCGTCCGTTAGTGCTGGACCAATTGCGCAGCATGGGCGGCACGCGTTTTGTAGTGACCCTCAACGATCGCCCGCTGGACATGCAGATACTGCCGGAAACCCCGCGCAAGCAAGCGGTGCTGGTGGCGGTGGATGAAGTGCTGCGCCAGACCCTGGGTGCCGACGTGCATATCTCGGTAGAGTTCGTCAGCGCCGAAGACCTGCGCATCTTCAATGCCGGCCTGAAGCTCGACGAACTGCCACGCTCCTGGGCCCATTACGCGCTAACCCTGGAGCCGGTGAACCCGCCGGTGCTGGTCACCCAGATTCAACTGGCGCCCGGCGAATGGCTGTACATCGCCTCGCTGTTGCCCGAGCCCTACACCAGCCTGGAAGAACAAGGCCTGCCGTCCCAGCAGGTGTGGTTCATCGTGCTCACCAGCGGTTTTCTACTGCTGTTCATCGGCCTGCTGGTGCACTGGCAAAGCCGGCCGCTCAAGCGCCTGGCACGAGCGGCGCGGGACATGTCCCTGGGCGCCGATGTGGAGCCGGTGGCGGAAGGCGGCGGCAGTGAAGTGGTGGAAGTGGGCCGTGCATTCAATGCCATGCGTGAACGCATCAGCCGTTACCTGACCGAGCGCAGCCAGTTGTTCAGCGCGATTTCCCATGACCTGCGTACGCCCATCACTCGCCTGCGCCTGCGCGTGGAATTGCTGGAAGACGAGAACCTGCAAAACAAATTCGGCCGTGATCTGGATGAGCTGGAGTTGCTGGTCAAAGGCGCGCTCCAATGCGTGAAAGACACCGACATCCACGAAAACATCCAGCCGGTGGACCTCAACCACGTCCTCGAATGCCTGGTGGAGCCGTACCTGGCACCCCATGGCAATGGCCGAGTGACCCTCGATGGGGCGGCGCTGTCAGCCTACCCAGGCAAGCCGCTGGCGCTCAAGCGTTGCATCGGCAACCTGATCGACAACGCGCTCAAGTACGGGCAGAACGCGCATTTGCATATCGAGGACGATGGCGTGCAGTTCATCCTGCACGTGGATGATGAAGGCCCAGGCGTGCCGCAGCAGCGACTGGAGCAAGTGTTTGAACCGCACTTTCGCCTGGCCGGCCAGCAGCAGGGTTACGGGTTGGGGTTGGGGATTGCGCGCAACATTGCCCACAGCCATGGGGGCGAAGTGAGTTTGCAGAACCTGCGTGAAGGCGGCCTGCGCGTCACTTTGCAGCTCCCCCGCGGATTAGACTGAATATACGCAGGACTACTGTGGGAGCTGGCTTGCCTGCGATAGCCATAGGTATCTACACAACTTTGCAGCCTGTAGCAGCCGACGGTAACCACGATGCGAAGCGAGCCGCTCTTGATCTTGATCTGCTTTTGATCTCAGGCGCCCCG
>NZ_LYSO01000211.1:0-2462 GCF_001728935.1 Pseudomonas sp. AP42 | reverse complement strand
GTACCCGGTTCAACTGTGTTGACTGGCAGGCCGTCTTCGCAGGCAAGCCAGCTCCCACATGTGGACCGCGGCGCGTCAGCTAGATCAGCTCCAGCTGTCAGGCCTTCGCGGGAGCAAGCTCAGGAGGCCAGGCCGGCATCAGCCAGCGGAACGCACCGCCGCATCGCTCGGCTGCAACTTGAACGCGTAATACAACACGGTCAACAGCACCAGAAACGCAGGCCCTACATACAGCGCCACACGGGTCTCGGGGAAGTACGCCATCAGGCCCACCACCAGCACCAGGAACGCCAGCGCCAGGTAGGAGCTGACCGGGTACAACCACATGCGGTACTTGAGGCCCGCTTGCTCGGCCGGGCTCAGGCCTTTGCGGAATTTGAGCTGGGCCAGCAGAATCATCAGCCAGGTCCAGATCGCACCGAAGGTGGCGATGGAGGTCACCCACACGAACACCTGGTCCGGCACCAGGTAGTTGAGCAGTACGCCCAGCAACAAGGCAAAGATCGACAACAGCAACGCCTTGCGTGGCACGCCGTTACTGGAGGTGGTGCCGAACGTCGCCGGCGCCTGGCCGTTCTGCGCCAGGCTGTAGAGCATGCGCCCGGTGCTGAAGATGCCGCCGTTGCAGGACGACAACGCGGCGGTGATCACCACGAAGTTGATAATGCCCGCAGCGGTCTTGATGCCCAGGCGCTCGAAGGTCATCACAAACGGGCTGCCCTGGGTGCCGATTTCATTCCACGGGTAGATCGACAGGATCACGAACAACGCCCCCACATAGAACAGCAGGATGCGCCAGAACACCGAGCCGATAGCGCTGGGAATGGTCTTCTGCGGGTTGCGCGCTTCACCAGCGGTGAGGCCGATCATCTCCACGCCCAGGTAGGCGAACATCACCATCTGCAACGACATCAACACGCCCTGCACACCGTTGGGCATGAAGCCGCCGTGGGTCCACAGGTTGGAAATGCCCAGTGCCACGCCGTCATTGCCGAAGCCGAAGGCGATGATGCCCACGCCACCGATCACCATCGCAATGATGGTGACGATCTTGATCAACGCGAACCAGAACTCGAACTCACCGAACGCCTTGACTGCGATGAGGTTGATGGTGCCCATGCTGATCAGCGCCGCCAGGGCCCAGATCCAGCGTGGCGTGTCGGGGAACCACACGCCCATGTACACCGCCACGGCGGTGATTTCCGCGACGCAAGTTACCAGCCACAGGAACCAGTAGTTCCAACCGGTGAGAAAGCCTGCCAGGGGGCCCAGGTAGTCCTGGGCATAACGACTGAACGAACCGGCTACGGGGTTGTGCACCGCCATTTCACCGAGGGCGCGCATGATCACCAGGATCGCCAGGCCGCCAATGATGTACGAGAGCATGATGGCCGGGCCGGCCATTTCGATCGCCTTGGCCGAGCCGAGAAACAGGCCGACACCGATACAGGCGCCCAAGGCCATCAAGCGAATGTGGCGCTCGCCCAGTTCACGTTTGAGCGGGCCGCCTTGAGCGGTCTCGCCAGGGGGCAGTGGTTTGCCAACAGGCATAGGGATACAACCTCATTTTGTTATTGGATTTAGCCACCGAGTCTCAGGCGTATCAGCGGGTGGGCTCATACACCGGCCGGACCGGGCCTGCCTCGTGGGCAAACCCGCCTGGCGCAAATGCGCGGCCAGGACAGCGGGGCGTGCAGTATAAAAAGCTACCGATAGGGCTTTTCACTCAATAAACGGCAAAATTTGGCGATAAGCCCCGGAAAAATCGGCTTCGACGGATGGGCTTCCCGCCGTCTAGACCGGCCCTGCCAGGGCAAAACGGCGCAGAGTATTACATAACTTTAAAAAGCCAGGCTTATCCAGCGCGCCTCAGTCCACGCTGAAAAACAGGCGCCGGGCCAGGCGTCGGGAAATGCTCGCGCGCTCGATTTCCAGGGTTTGTCGCACGCGCCCGGTCTGGCCGGTGCGGATGCGCGTAAACGCCTGCGCTTCCAACTCGGCCAGAGATTGGTAAGCCAGCGTGCCGTCGCTGTCGTTGGGAGTGCCGATGTAGATCAGGCCGGCTCGCCATATGCCGGTACCCAGGTGCTGGTCCAAATAACCCTGGGCGCTGTCTTGCGCAACCACTCGCAATGAGGGCGGCTCGCGAAACAGGGTTTCGATTTGCTCGAGGGTGGTTTGGCAGGGTGAGTCCAAGTAGGTCTCGGAGCGGGTCATGAGGGGCTCGATATGCGATTAAATCGCAGACACTACTGGCTGGCGCAAGACCGGTGGCTGTAAACAGTTAGCTCTACGGGAGATGTGCCAGGCGCTAATTTTGTGGGCAGTACACGACCACTGTGGGCTTGCTAGCGATAGCCATAGGTATCTACACAACACTAACCACGATGCGAAGCGAGTCGCTCTTGATCTGCTTTTGATCTGCTTTTGATCTGCTTTTGATCTTGATCTCAGGCGCCCCG
>NZ_LYSO01000210.1:0-2601 GCF_001728935.1 Pseudomonas sp. AP42 | reverse complement strand
CGGGGCGCTTGAGATCAAGATCACAAGCAGATCAAGATCAAGAGCGGCTCGCTTCGCATCGTGGTTACCGGTGGCTGCGGCGAACTGCACAGTTGTGTAGATACCTATGGCCATCGCAGGCAAGCCAGCTTGCATATAAACAGTGTGCCGACACAAAATCCGGTTAAAGCCCCGGCCAGCCAAGTCGATAACTCTCTATAGATCGTCATCCCTGATCCACAGAAGGTTTTTATGTCCACCACCAAAGCCCGCGCAGACTCACTCTCGCTTCTGCTCTTTACCTTGCGCAGCGGCAAGCTGATGGCCATCAACCTGTTGAAAGTCAGCGAGATCATCCCCTGCCCGCCGCTGACCAAGCTGCCGGAGTCACACCCGCACGTCAAAGGCATCGCCACCTTGCGCGGCGCGTCTTTGTCAGTGATCGACCTGAGCCGCGCCCTGGGTGAAATGCCCTTGCAAGACCCGGACGGCGGCTGCCTGATCGTCACCGATGTCAGCCGTTCCAAGCAGGGCCTGCATGTGCAGGCGGTGAGTAAGATCGTGCATTGCCTGACCACCGATATCCGCCCGCCGCCCTACGGCTCCGGCGGCAATCGGGCGTTTATCACCGGGGTTACCCAGGTGGAAGGTGGCCTGGTGCAGGTGCTGGATATCGAGAAAGTCATCCATGGCATCGCCCCGGCACCGGTTGAAGCGGCGCCGACCGACCTGACCATGGAAGAAGCCGAAGTGCTGGGCAATGCCCGCATCCTGGTGGTGGACGACAGCCAGGTGGCCTTGCAGCAATCGGTACACACCCTGCGCAACCTCGGCCTGACCTGCCACACCGCCCGCAGCGCCAAGGAAGCCATCGACGTGTTGCTGGAGCTGCAAGGCACGGTTGAACAGATCAACGTGGTGGTGTCGGACATCGAGATGTCTGAGATGGACGGCTACGCCCTCACCCGCACCTTGCGCGAAACTCCGGATTTCAAGGACCTCTACGTGCTGTTGCACACCTCCCTGGACAGCGCGATGAACAGCGAAAAAGCACGCCTGGCCGGTGCCGACTCGGTACTCACCAAATTCTCATCCCCCGAATTGACCAAATGCCTGGTCATCGCCGCGCAAACCGTGGCGCAAAAGGGCCTGTAAGCCTTGGCCGAGTATTACCAGCTGCTGCGTCGCGACCTCACCGGCAGCCTGCCCGCCCCGCAATGGCCAGCGGATACCCGGCTGGATCATTATCGCGATGAACTGGCCCCGGCGATCCATGCCGTACTGCGCATGACCCAGGACCAAGGCGGCGGCCGTGTCGGCCATTTGGATGAGTGGCGCCGGCAGTTCGTCACCGATGCCGAGTACGACCCGACGCTGTGCCTGGTCGCCAGTAACCGCGACGGTATTCTCGGCGTGGCACAATGCTGGACCAGCGCCTTTATCAAGAACCTGGCCGTCCACCCCTGTGCCCAAGGCCAAGGGCTGGGCCGCGCCTTGCTGCTGCATAGCTTCCAGGTGTTCAAGCAGCGCGGCGAACCCTATGTGGACCTCAAGGTGCTGGAGAGCAACCTGCGCGCCCGCCAACTGTATGAAAGTGCGGGCATGGGGTTTGTGCTGCGCGACATCCTATCCAAGGGCTGACCCTCACTGGCGCATAACTTGCTTCCAGAGCCCCTGAGCGGTCGATAGAGGTAAAAACCCGTCACCCCTCAAGCGTGCCCTCTGACCTTGCCTGGTGACAGATCCGCCATGAACACACACTTTTCCTGCGTCGGTTGCGGCAAATGCTGCAGCGACCATCACGTGCCCCTGACCCTCGAAGAAGCCCGCAGTTGGGCGGCGGACGGCGGCAACGTCATCGTTCTGGTGGAGGGCTTTCTTGGCAACGGCCTGGGCCTGCCCCTGCAACAACGGGAACACGCCGAGCGCCGTTCAGTGGTCGTGCCCAGCGGCAATACCGAGGCGTTTGTGGCAATCACCTTTGCCGCCTACAACGCCGGACGCTGCCGGAATCTTGACGAAGACAACCGCTGCCGCATCTACGAACGGCGCCCGCTGGTGTGCCGCATCTACCCGATGGAGATCAACCCGCATATCCCACTGAACCCAAGCGCCAAAGACTGCCCGCCGGAATCCTGGGAGCAAGGCCCCGCGCTGATCGTCGGTGGTGAATTGATGGACACGCAACTGGCCGAACTGATTCGCCGTTCGCGCCAGGCCGACCGTGATGACGTACAGACCAAGGAAGCCGTATGCGCGTTGCTCGGCATCCGCACGACCGCCCTCAAGGGCGACGGGTTTACCGCGTACTTGCCGGACATGCAGGCGTTTGCCCAGGCGATTGAACTGGCGATTGAACAGCCGGCGGTGGCCAATGAATGGGTGTTTCATGTGTCCGGGATGGACATCGCCGAACAGGTGCTGGATGCCGGGGCACAAATTGCCACGGAAGTGCCGGCCAATTATGCGTTTATCTCGCTGAGAGCGGCATAGATAACGACACAACTGTAGTTCGCAGCAACCAACGCTAACCACGATGCGAAGCGAGCCGCTCTTGATCTGCTCTTGATCTGCTCTTGATCTGCTCTTGATCTGCTTTTGATCTTGATCTCAGGCGCCCCG
>NZ_LYSO01000209.1:0-2639 GCF_001728935.1 Pseudomonas sp. AP42 | reverse complement strand
CGGGGCGCCTGAGATCAAGAGCAGATCAAGATCAAGGGCGGCTCGCTTCGCATCGTGGTTACCTGCCGCACATGTGACATCTCTGTCGATTGAACGGCCGCCATCGCAGGCAAGCCAGCTCCCACATGGAGTCGGCGCTGCGGCCAATTCTGTAGGAGCGAGCTTGCTCGCGAAAAACGTCAACGATAACCCGTGTTTGCTGAATGAACGCGGCGCCAGTGAGTTTTTCGCGAGCAAGCTCGCTCCTACAAAAAAGCCTTAACTGACTGGCATTAAGGCAAGCCAGCCACAGGTTGACCGCGTTTAGCGGGCTGCCAGCGGTGGCGTACGCGGCGGGATCATGCGTTTGCTGCCGGTGGCTTCGAACGCCGAGGCGAAGCGCAACAGCGCCGAATCGTCATAGGCGCGCCCGGCGAAGGTCAGCCCCACTGGCATGCCGATGTCTGCCATCACGCCCATTGGCACGGTGACGGTGGGCACGCCCAGGTGGCGGATGGCGAGGTTGCCGTTGGCGACCCATACGCCGTT
Source organism: Pseudomonas sp. AP42 (assembly GCF_001728935.1). Taxonomy (NCBI): domain Bacteria; kingdom Pseudomonadati; phylum Pseudomonadota; class Gammaproteobacteria; order Pseudomonadales; family Pseudomonadaceae; genus Pseudomonas; species Pseudomonas sp. AP42. Next base: position 2,111 of record NZ_LYSO01000209.1, on the reverse strand, counting down.
GCTCCAGGCGATATCGGCAGACGCTTCGTTCACATCGGCATCCGCCGGGCCTACATCGGCCACGGTGGGAAACAACACGGCGTCGAGCCCAAGGGAGTTCATCCAGTCTTCCAGGTCCAGGCGCCGGGTTTGTTCCAGGCCGCGCAGGCCATCGGGCACGGTGCTGATCTGGTCCCATGGGGTGATGCCGCGTTGGGCCATGCGCACGTATTCGTCCATGCCGGCGGCCAGGTCGTCTTCACGGTTGGGCAGGGTGCCGGGGTCGTGGGGGAATATCTTCGGCCCGTCCACATCGGCCAGGCGGTTCAGGTGCGGGTCGCCGTTGGCGCGCAGAAAGTCATCGAAGGCCCAGGCCGACAATTCCCACAACTCGTCGTGGAGAAATTCCTTGGAAACCAGGCCACGGGTAAACACCGTCGGTGCACCAGGGCGGTCGCCTTCGCAGTTGGACACCAGCGGGAAATCCACTTCGATCACTTCGGCACCGGCGGCTTCCAGTGCCTGGCGTGCGGCTTGCCACAGTTCGATCACCGTGGCACGGGTGTGGATCTTTTGCCCGGTCGGGCCGCCGATACCGGGTTTTTCGCTGGTGCCAGCCTCCGGGTCGGCGTTGATGTACATGCGCGGCACGCCAAAGCGCTTGCCGGCCAGGCTTTCGCTGCTTACTGCAAGGGCCGCGTAGGACGCTGGGCGCACCGAGGTGACGCTGGGGATCGGCACCCAGGGTTGCAGGCGCCACAGGTCGCCACGGGTATCCGGGTCTTCGGCCACCACGACGTCGAGCACTTCCAGCAGGTCGGCCATGGTGCGAGCGTAGGGCACCACCACGTCCATGGTCGGGGTCAGTGGCCAGTTGCCGCGCACCGAAATTACCCCACGCGAAGGCGTGTAGGCACACAGGCCATTGTTGGAGGCCGGGCCGCGACCGCTGGACCAGGTTTCTTCAGCCAGCCCGAACGCGGCAAAACTGGCGGCGGTGGCGGTGCCGGCACCGTTGGAGGAGCCTGACGCGAACGGCGCGGTGAGGTAGTCGGCGTTGTAGGGGCTTTCGGCGCGGCCATACACGCCACGTTGCATACCGCCATTGGCCATCGGCGGCATGTTGGTCTTGCCCAGGCAAATGGCGCCGCCGGCCCGCAGGCGTTCAATGGTGAAGGCATCGCGCTGGGCCACCAGCGTGGCAAACGCCGGGCTGCCGGATGCTGCCGTCAGCCCCTTGACCAGGTAACTGTCCTTGGCGGTGTAGGGAATGCCATCCAGCGGCCCCAGGCTTTGCCCCTTGGCGCGGCGCGCATCGGAGGCCTGGGCTTCTTTCAGCGCCTCGGGGTTGCGTACCACCACAGCGTTCAGCGCAGTGGCCGTTTGCGGGCCATCGTAGGCGTCGATTCGCGCCAGGTACGCCTGGACCAGTTCAACCGCCGTGGTCTGGCCGGCTTCAAGCGCAGCGCGCAATTGGGCAATGGAGACTTCAGTAACTTGCATCACGTTTTTTTCGCCGCCTTCAAGTGGGGGTATGGCGGCAGTCTACGTACAGATATTTCACAAAACCAGCGTGGCATACTTCGCGCAGCCGGTGTGCAGGAGATCTTGAGAACAACGTCAGCATGATTGCCAGCGGCAGCCTCTTATCGCTAAGGTGGCCGCGCTGATTAACGTTGCGCTTCAAGGAAGAGACCATGCAAAAACCTTATATCGCCCTGGCGGCCTTGCTGGGATTTACCGTCTATACCGTGGCGACCATGCTCACGGCCGAGCAGTCACTACTGGCGTTTGGATGGGAACTGATGTCCCGGCCCGATACGGCACAGGTGGTGATTGACCTGTATCTGATGGCGGTGCTGGCGTGTGTGTGGATGTACCGGGATGCGCGTGGGCGAGGGCGGTCGATGGCCTCAGTGTTGCCGTATTTTCTACTGACGGCAGTGTTTGTGTCGGTAGGGCCGTTGCTCTATATCGTGGTTAATGGGTTTTCTCGTCGGGCCATGAAGTGAGGTTTGTTGCTCTTGTGACGACCTGCCAGCCGATGCTGATCTACCTGACACACGACGATCTAACTGTGGGAGCGGGCTTGCTCGCGAAGGCGGCCTGGCAGGCGACACAGTTGGATTGTG
>NZ_LYSO01000208.1:0-2697 GCF_001728935.1 Pseudomonas sp. AP42 | reverse complement strand
GGAATTTAATCTTGACGATGACCTACTCTCACATGGGGAAACCCCACACTACCATCGGCGATGCATCGTTTCACTGCTGAGTTCGGGATGGGATCAGGTGGTTCCAATGCTCTATGGTCGTCAAGAAATTCGGGTACTGAGTCGTGACCAGCTGGCCTCGCTTCAGCAAATTGGGTATGTGACAGCTTTCGGTGTTTTGTGAGCGTCGAACTTTCGGTTCATCTTCGTCTTCACACACCGCAATCTGATGCTCGTTAGAGTAGTCAAATTGCTTGGGTGTTATATGGTCAAGCCTCACGGGCAATTAGTATTGGTTAGCTCAACGCCTCACAGCGCTTACACACCCAACCTATCAACGTCGTAGTCTTCGACGGCCCTTCAGGGAACTCAAGGTTCCAGTGAGATCTCATCTTGAGGCTAGTTTCCCGCTTAGATGCTTTCAGCGGTTATCTATTCCGAACATAGCTACCCGGCAATGCCACTGGCGTGACAACCGGAACACCAGAGGTTCGTCCACTCCGGTCCTCTCGTACTAGGAGCAGCCCCTCTCAAATCTCAAACGTCCACGGCAGATAGGGACCGAACTGTCTCACGACGTTCTAAACCCAGCTCGCGTACCACTTTAAATGGCGAACAGCCATACCCTTGGGACCGGCTTCAGCCCCAGGATGTGATGAGCCGACATCGAGGTGCCAAACACCGCCGTCGATATGAACTCTTGGGCGGTATCAGCCTGTTATCCCCGGAGTACCTTTTATCCGTTGAGCGATGGCCCTTCCATACAGAACCACCGGATCACTAAGACCTACTTTCGTACCTGCTCGACGTGTCTGTCTCGCAGTCAAGCGCGCTTTTGCCTTTATACTCTACGACCGATTTCCGACCGGTCTGAGCGCACCTTCGTACTCCTCCGTTACTCTTTAGGAGGAGACCGCCCCAGTCAAACTACCCACCATACACTGTCCTCGATCCGGATAACGGACCTGAGTTAGAACCTCAAAGTTGCCAGGGTGGTATTTCAAGGATGGCTCCACGCAGACTGGCGTCCACGCTTCAAAGCCTCCCACCTATCCTACACAAGCAAATTCAAAGTCCAGTGCAAAGCTATAGTAAAGGTTCACGGGGTCTTTCCGTCTAGCCGCGGATACACTGCATCTTCACAGCGATTTCAATTTCACTGAGTCTCGGGTGGAGACAGCGCCGCCATCGTTACGCCATTCGTGCAGGTCGGAACTTACCCGACAAGGAATTTCGCTACCTTAGGACCGTTATAGTTACGGCCGCCGTTTACCGGGGCTTCGATCAAGAGCTTCGCGTTAGCTAACCCCATCAATTAACCTTCCGGCACCGGGCAGGCGTCACACCCTATACGTCCACTTTCGTGTTTGCAGAGTGCTGTGTTTTTAATAAACAGTCGCAGCGGCCTGGTATCTTCGACCGGCATGAGCTTACGGAGCAAGTCCTTCACCCTCACCGGCGCACCTTCTCCCGAAGTTACGGTGCCATTTTGCCTAGTTCCTTCACCCGAGTTCTCTCAAGCGCCTTGGTATTCTCTACCCAACCACCTGTGTCGGTTTGGGGTACGGTTCCTGGTTACCTGAAGCTTAGAAGCTTTTCTTGGAAGCATGGCATCAACCACTTCGTTAACTAAAAGTTAACTCGTCATCAGCTCTCGGCCTTAGAATCCCGGATTTACCTAAGATTCCAGCCTACCACCTTAAACTTGGACAACCAACGCCAAGCTGGCCTAGCCTTCTCCGTCCCTCCATCGCAATAACCAGAAGTACAGGAATATTAACCTGTTTTCCATCGACTACGCTTTTCAGCCTCGCCTTAGGGACCGACTAACCCTGCGTCGATTAACGTTGCGCAGGAAACCTTGGTCTTTCGGCGTGGGTGTTTTTCACACCCATTATCGTTACTCATGTCAGCATTCGCACTTCTGATACCTCCAGCAAGCTTCTCAACTCACCTTCACAGGCTTACAGAACGCTCCTCTACCGCATCACTTACGTGATACCCGTAGCTTCGGTGTATGGTTTGAGCCCCGTTACATCTTCCGCGCAGGCCGACTCGACTAGTGAGCTATTACGCTTTCTTTAAAGGGTGGCTGCTTCTAAGCCAACCTCCTAGCTGTCTAAGCCTTCCCACATCGTTTCCCACTTAACCATAACTTTGGGACCTTAGCTGACGGTCTGGGTTGTTTCCCTTTTCACGACGGACGTTAGCACCCGCCGTGTGTCTCCCATGCTCGGCACTTGTAGGTATTCGGAGTTTGCATCGGTTTGGTAAGTCGGGATGACCCCCTAGCCGAAACAGTGCTCTACCCCCTACAGTGATACATGAGGCGCTACCTAAATAGCTTTCGAGGAGAACCAGCTATCTCCGAGCTTGATTAGCCTTTCACTCCGATCCACAGGTCATCCGCTAACTTTTCAACGGTAGTCGGTTCGGTCCTCCAGTTAGTGTTACCCAACCTTCAACCTGCCCATGGATAGATCGCCCGGTTTCGGGTCTATTCCCAGCGACTAGACGCCCTATTAAGACTCGCTTTCGCTACGCCTCCCCTATTCGGTTAAGCTCGCCACTGAAAATAAGTCGCTGACCCATTATACAAAAGGTACGCAGTCACCCAACAAAGTGGGCTCCCACTGCTTGTACGCATACGGTTTCAGGATCTATTTCACTCCCCTCTCC
>NZ_LYSO01000207.1:0-2832 GCF_001728935.1 Pseudomonas sp. AP42 | reverse complement strand
CCATCCATGGCGCGGGGCGGCTAAACCGGCATCCCTGCCGGTTTACCCCCCAAATCCCTGTCGAATTCCGGCCAGCGTGGTTTAACGGGGCGCCTAAGATCAAAAGCAGATCAAGATCAAGAGCGGCTCGCTTCGCATCGTGGTTACCGTCGATAGCTTCAGAGTTGTTAAATCCCTATGACCATCGCAGGCAAGCCAGCTCCCACTTAAGAATGCCAGCAACAAGGAATCAGAAGGTCAACGTGCTTGAAACCGACACCTGCCGTGCATCGCCAATGGACACGAACTGCGTGTTCACCGAAGAGGTGTAATAGGTGCGGTCAAACAGGTTCTTCACGTTGAGCTGAAACTTGACCTTCTGCCCATCAAGTTGCGTGTCGTAGCTGGCAAATACATCCGCCACGGTATAGCTCGGCAGTTCAAAGCTGTTGGCCGCATCCCCAGCGCGCTCGCCCACATAGCGCGCACCGGCGCCGACCCGCAGTTGATCGCCACCCAGAAGAGTGCCGAAGTCATACACCGCCGACAGCGAGCCGGTGTTTTTCGCCACGTTCTGCAGGCGCTTGCCTTTGAGCGTCGGGTCGTCGGTGACCTCGGCATCGGTGTAGGCATAGCTGCCGATCAGGCTCCACTTGTCGGTCAATTGCCCGCTGGCATCCAGCTCCAGGCCACGGGAGCGCACCTTGCCCGCCACGCTGTAGACCGAGGTTAGCCCCTCGCCCACCTGGACCAGCACGTTGCGTTTGTCGATGTTGAACAACGCCGCACTGGCGGTGATACGCCCCGGCAGGTCGAACTTGGTGCCCAGCTCCCAGGCCTTGGATTCTTCAGGGTCGAGGCTACCATCCAGCACGGTTTTGTTGGCCAGTGGCGCGATGGTGGAGTTGGGTTTGAACGACTCGGTGTAGCTGCCGTAGAACGACAGTTCATCGGTGTAGCGGTACACCAGCCCGGCCCGCGGCACCCATTTCTGGCCGTTGCCATCGGTGTTGGCGGTGAAGGGCACGCCTTTGCCGGCGTATTGATCGTACATTTGATAGCGCGCCCCACCGACCAGAATCCACTGGTCGTTGAGATGAATCGCATCCTGGAAGAACAGCGAGTCGCTGCGCAGCAGGTCCGTCTGGTTGCTGTCCGGCGCGCTGACGTTGGAGCCCGCCACTTCGTTGCCGTACACGGGGTTGTTGTAATTGAAGACACCGCGCGGTGCCTGGCGGATCAGGTCGGCGCGGTAGATCTTGCGGTACTCGTCGTCCAGGCCGAATACCAGGTCGTGTTGCATACCCGCCACATTCAGCTTGCCTTCAAGGCTTGCGGTTGCGAAACGGTCGGTGGTCAGTGCGCCCTGGGTGCCATCCATGCTGCGGGTCAGGGTGCCGTTGGGGTTGACCTTGACCACGCGCACCTGGCTGGCGTCGTAGGTTTCGCGGTTCCAGCTGTAGCCGAAGTGGGCCTTCCAGTCGTCGTTCAGATCGTGGTCGACGGTCAGGCGATACAGGTCGGAGCGCCCTTCCATATTGTTGAACGGCTCATCCAGGCGGCGGGTCGCGGGGATGTTCAGCGGGTGGCGGGTCTTGGGGTCGATGGCCGTGCCACGGTCAAAGGGCGAGAGAAACTCGCGGTGTTCATAGGCGACAACCACCTGGGTGGTATCGCCGTACCAGGCCAGAGACGGCGCCACCAGCGTCTCGCGATGGGTACCGTAGTTGCGCCAGTAGTCTTCGTCTTCATGATCCACGATCAGACGATAGGCCAAGCCGCTGTCACCGAGGGGCCCGGTGGTGTCGAGGTTGCCGCCGCTACCGTTTTTGCCGCTGCCGAAGGTTGAACCACGCGCGGTCAGAGCCGTGGACTGCACCAGCTCAGGCTTTTTGCTGACGATATTGACCACGCCACCCGGGTCCTGGATGCCGTACAGCAGCGAAGACGGCCCCTTGAGCACTTCGACACGATCAGCGGTGGCGTTCAACGCCCGCCCCTGCACCACCGGCATGCCGTCTTTCATGATCGAGCCATTACGGTTGTCGCCAAAGCCACGCAGCATCACCGCGTCCTGGGTGCTGCCGAGGGTGTTGGACTGGGTAATACCACTGATATTGCCCAGGGCGTCATCCAGGTTACGCGGCTGTTGATCGCGCAATACTTGGGCGGGCACCACATTCACGGTTTGCGGGGTTTCCAGCAGCAAGCCACGGGAGCGCATCACCGAACTGGTGGGCGGTGGCTGGTAGCTGGTGCTGGCTTGGGTCAAGTCGATGCCGCTGATGGTGGTAGCGCCCAGGTTGACCGCGCCATCGGTGGGCACCGGTTCCAGCGCCAGAGTACGGGCGTCGATCTGGCGAAAGGTGAAACCGGAACGGCCCAGCAGACGTTGCAGGGCCTGGGTCGCGCTCATCTGCCCACTGACCGCCGGGGCGTTGATGCCGTAGGGCGCTTCATCGGTGTAGATCACACTGAGCCCGGTAACCCGGCTGAAATCACTCAACGCCTGGGGCAACGGCTTGGCCGCCAGGGCAAAATTGAACTGGGCGCTGTGCTGCTCCTGCGCCTGCGCAATCGCCAGGGGCAGCAAGGCCAACCCAGACACCGTGAATACCGAGGCTCCCAGCCACTGTTTGACCCAACCGCCCGCCGTCGATTTCATGCTGTGAGCACCCATGTAGAAAACGCTGTTAATGCGAATTGATCGCAGTTTCATGCACTACACGGATGAGCCGACGATTTACCTCACCTCTGCTGGCAATTATTTTTTATTTACGGCATCTGGGTGCCACCGTTATCACAGCATAGGTATCTACATCACTTTCTGGGCTGTAGGAGCAGACGGTAACC
>NZ_LYSO01000206.1:0-2869 GCF_001728935.1 Pseudomonas sp. AP42 | reverse complement strand
GGCCGTGGGCACTCGGCCGCTCCAACTGGTTGTTCGCCGGTCCACTGCGCAGCGGCAAACGAGCAGCGGCGATCATGAGTTTGATCCAGTCGGCGCGCATGAATGGGCATGATCCATATGCCTATCTCAAAGATGTGCTGACGCGGCTGCCAACGCAGCGTGCCAGTGAGATTGATCAACTGCTGCCGTATCAGTGGGTGCCGGCCTGAGTCACGCAAGGTGACTTCGGCGGACGCTTACGTCGGATTTCCCAGGACGCATCCCGAAAGGCCCGTCACGTATTTCGTAGCAGCGGTCGTCGCCAGGTGCCATCAGGCAGCACCGCCCCACTCCAGGGCCTGAAGGACAAGGCGAACGTGTTTGGCCCCTATCTCCGTTTCGCAGAGCATGATCGGTGCCGTCCCTCCGAGCGCTTTATTCGGTGCCGACATCCACTGCGTGGCTGTCACTTGTGTCTCAAATATCGCCTCGGCCAAGTGACTGACCACAGCAATTCTGTCCAAACGTTCGGAGGCGACAGGATCAAGGTTCTTGTGCTCTCGCCGGCGTCTTTCCAGGGTTGACATTGATGCATTGAGCAGCGTTTCCAGGTGGCGGTCCTGAAGGTTGAAGGCCAAACGAACCACCTGGATGAGGTCGGAGGGCAACCCAACTTTTATTTGGTGCAGCCTCTGCGCATCCGTCAGCGGCTCTCGATCGGAACTGAATCGCCAAAAGGCCGCGATGCCCTCCTCTCGGGACGCCTCTTGCTTTTTTCCCGGACGTCGAGTCGCAGTTGAAGTGCTCATTAACACTTCCTCCCAATGATGTCCCATCCAATGGAATATGAGTTAACGCCGGTTTAATCGGAAGCGCCATTGAGCGCCAGTGGAATTCCATAACGCCCTGGGTCGAGAAGGCGATGTAGCCCTTTCCCCTCTACGTATCCACAGACCAGGATCAGCGGCTTTGGGCTGATGATGAGTGGCCACGGCGGTCAATCGATGCTGGAGCTCAGAAAGGGCTCGGTCAGTCGGTCGACCCTTTGCTCTTCGAGCTGCCCGGCCCGCAGGATCTCGTTTGCATGGGGATAATGCCGTAACAGCTGGCGGGCCTGCCGTCGAATAGATGCTGAAAGCGCAGAATCTTCTGCCAGCTCGACCAGAAAGTCTCGCGTCTGGATGAGTGCGCGCGTGCGCTCGTTCGGCATTGTCATGGTGTCCTCCTCGCACACACCGTGCACAGTCCAGCCGCTCCGCGCTTGATGGCGTCCGACGCAGTTTTTTACCTGGTAAATCGCCTACAGCCTACACCTAAACCAAGACGGCCCATTGAGTCTATCACCGGGATCGGCCCGGGCTTTTTGTGAATCAGGCCCCTGTCCGCCTCGGCGTACCGTCCATCCAGGCCCGCGGGCAAAAAACCGCGCTGAGGTTGGAGAATCTTGCATTCTCAAACCTGAGAATTTGCTCGCCAGAACGATCATTGGCACTCCTGCACAGGTGAATAACATGGCCCGTATCGCGGTACGAAATCGTCGGATACGCAGTCATTTTGACTCATCCGCGTCGCAATGCGATCGAGGCGCTCAAGCCGGAGTTTGCAATACCTCTTAAGGCAACAGCGTGTTCAATGTTTGGCGCTGTCCTCCTGCCTTACGCCAAAAACTATCGCTAACGCGTCTATTGTGAGCGAACTATTCCAGTTTAGAGTTGTCACCAGAATCGGATCCAAAATTTATTTTAGGAATCTGGCTCGCTCGACAGGGGCCCCGAACAGTTGCCCGCGCCAGCGAATCTAGGACACATTCAGCCGGAGGCTGTTTACCATGATCTCGATCAAAAACTCCTACCACCCTATCGATGCCGCAATCCTCTGGTGCGACCTCGCCGAACACCAAGGCGAAATTCTGCAGGTAGATCTCGCTCATCCCGGTTGTCTTCTCAAGCATTTTCCGCAATGGCCCTTTCTCCACGCCTATGTCGAACGTCTCTACGATGCCATCGTCTGTGGCGAGTTGCCCGCGACCTACCTTGGACGCCCAATCACTTCTAATGACAAGGCTGAACGTGTCTATTGGTCCATTCGCCATTCTGATCTCCGGGTTTGGTTTGCACGCAATTACCCAGAAGAAAAGCCAGCGTTCCTATTTTCCCAGAGTATCGACCATTCCGAATGCGTCAGTCTGACTGCGCACCTGGCCCTACAAGCGGAGCGTGATGCCGACGTCCGCGAGATTAAAAAACTCCGCCAAGCGCACTCGGCCATCGCCGAAGAGGCGGCTCCCGCCTTCAACCAGCAAGAGTTGTCCCCGCAGCTTGGCGTATTTGAGGTGCCCTCTGAAGCCTCCGCCTTCGTGCACTACATGATCATTGGCGCCTTGCTGACGGTCATGCTGGGCAAATCCAGAAGCGGCCAACTGCGGTCGATTTACAAGAACCAGGCTGCCGTTGTCGACGCTATTACCGAGCAGTTACCGGGTATTCCTGGCCTGAGCAAACGCACCCTTGATCGGAAATTTGCACAAGCTCGCCGTCATTTGGCCCAAGCCCTACAGGCCTAAGAGCGAATTGCCAGGCAATGAGTGCCATTGCCTGGCAATGATTTGTCTCCTTTGCCGGCCTTCAATGACTGTCACATCCCATCACGCGCCATCCGGCGCTAAGGAGTGACACCATGCAACCTACCAGCCCTGCCCCGCTGTTTGCCGAACGCCATATCATGCGTCGTGATGAGGTCGAACAAAAAACTGGATTCAAACGTTCACACATCTACAACCTGATGAAAGCCGGACTGTTCCCGCAATGCCGCCGCATCGGCACGCGTGCCGTCGGTTGGGACTCACTGGAGATCGAGCAGTGGGTTCAGGATCGCTTGTCGACGGGAGCCT
>NZ_LYSO01000205.1:0-3034 GCF_001728935.1 Pseudomonas sp. AP42 | reverse complement strand
CGGGGCGCCTGAGATCAACGGCAAGAGCAAGAGCAAGAGCAAGAGCAAGAGCAGTTCCCTTGCTTCAGGCATAAAAAAGGCGACTGGGCCATGGGGCCGCAGTCGCCTTTATTCTTTTGGAAGAGGTGCTTACTGCACTTCTACCGCCAGGCTGTCACTGATCTTTTTCTGCCAGATGGCAGGACCGGTGATGTGGACTGACTCGCCTTTGCTGTCCACGGCAACGGTGACCGGCATGTCTTTGACGTCGAACTCGTAGATGGCTTCCATGCCCAGTTCGGCGAAGGCAACCACGCGCGACTTCTTGATGGCCTGGGCCACCAGGTAAGCGGCGCCGCCCACGGCCATCAGGTACACGGCCTTGTGGTCCTTGATCGCTTCGATGGCGGTCGGGCCGCGCTCGGACTTGCCGATCATGCCCAGCAGGCCGGTTTGCTCGAGGATCTGACGGGTGAACTTGTCCATCCGCGTCGCGGTGGTCGGGCCCGCTGGGCCAACCACTTCTTCGCGCACCGGATCAACCGGGCCGACGTAGTAGATAAAGCGGCCCTTGAGGTCCACCGGCAAGGTTTCGCCCTTGTTCAGCATCTCGACCATGCGCTTGTGCGCCGCGTCGCGACCGGTGAGCATCTTGCCGTTGAGCAGTACGGTTTCGCCCGGCTTCCAGCTCTGCACTTCTTCCGGGGTCAGGGTGTCGAGGTTGACGCGACGGGCCGATGGGCCGGCTTCCCAGACGATTTCCGGGTAGGCGTCCAGCGGTGGCGCTTCCAGCGACGCCGGGCCCGAACCGTCGAGCACGAAGTGCGCGTGACGGGTGGCGGCGCAGTTGGGGATCATGCACACCGGCAGGGAAGCGGCGTGGGTCGGGTAGTCCATGATCTTCACGTCGAGCACGGTGGTCAGGCCACCCAGGCCCTGGGCACCGATGCCCAGTTGGTTGACCTTCTCGAACAGCTCCAGGCGCATTTCTTCGATACGGTTCTGCGGGCCGCGCTTTTTCAGCTCGTGGATGTCGATGGACTCCATCAACACTTCCTTGGCCATTACTGCGGCTTTCTCGGCGGTGCCGCCGATGCCGATGCCGAGCATGCCCGGTGGGCACCAGCCGGCGCCCATGGTCGGAACGGTCTTTAGCACCCAGTCTACGATCGAGTCGGACGGGTTGAGCATGGCCATCTTCGACTTGTTCTCGGAACCGCCACCCTTGGCCGCCACGTCCACTTCCACGGTGTTACCCGGGACGATGGAGTAGTGGATGACCGCTGGGGTGTTGTCCTTGGTGTTCTTGCGAGCACCGGCCGGGTCGGCGAGGATCGAGGCGCGCAGGACGTTTTCCGGCAGGTTGTAGGCGCGACGCACGCCTTCGTTGATCATGTCGTCCAGGCCCATGGTGGCGCCGTCCCAACGCACGTCCATACCCACGCGCACGAACACGGTGACGATACCGGTGTCCTGGCAGATCGGGCGGTGGCCGGTGGCACACATGCGCGAGTTGATCAGGATCTGGGCGATGGAGTCACGGGCTGCCGGCGATTCTTCGCGCAGGTAGGCTTCGTGCATGGCCTGGATGAAGTCAACGGGGTGGTAGTAGGAAATGAATTGCAGGGCGTCGGCAACGCTCTGAATCAGGTCGTCTTGCTTGATCACGGTCATGAGTCGCGCTCCTCTATAAGGGAACATTCAATAAAGATGGCGTCAGTGTTGCATCGGTCGGCTGACGCCATCTTTCCAAGGCACGCCAGAATGGTGCAGGCGCGACGCTAAAAAGGCGCGGCAGTATAACCCGGCACGGTGGCCGATACACCCGACTATGGTCAAACTCTGAGGAGTGTGAACACAGGCCAATGTGGGAGCGGGCTTGCTCGCGAAGGCGGTGTACGCTTCGACGTAGGTGGTTGCTGATACTCTGCCTTCGCGAGCAAGCCCGCTCCCACCAAACGCTACCCGCATTATGGATTAGCCCTTTGCAATGATTGAGTCCTTATATGCCTGAACTGTACGTCGGCGAACGCCACTGGTCGGTCACCTCCGGCAGCAACCTGCTGGATGCCTTGAATCAGGCCGGCGTGGCCGTGCCCTTCAGTTGCCGGGCCGGCAGTTGCCATGCGTGCCTGGTGCGTTGCGAGGGTGAGGTTGACGACCAGCAGCCCGATGCCCTGAGCCCGACGCAGCGCCAGCAAGGTTGGCGCCTGGCGTGCCAGTGTCGGGTGAGTGCAAACCTGAAGGTCGAAGCGTTTGACCCTCAGCGCGATGGCCTGCCCGCCCAGGTGGTGGGCGTCGATTGGCTGAGTTCGACGGTACTGCGTCTGCGCCTGCAACCGGAACGTGCCCTGCGGTACAGCGCCGGGCAGCATCTGGTGCTGTGGGCGGGGCAGGTGGCACGTCCGTATTCCCTGGCGAGCTTGCCCCAGGAAGAGCCGTACTTGGAGTTTCATATCGAGTGCCGCCAGCCTGGTGCATTCAGCGATGCCGCGCGACAGTTCAAGGTCGGTGAGCCTCTACGGCTGGGCGAACTGCGGGGTGGAGCGCTGCACTATGATCCTGACTGGCAATCGCGGCCATTGTGGCTGCTGGCTTCCGGTACCGGCCTGGGCCCCTTGTGGGGCGTGTTGCGCGAGGCTCTGCGCCAGGATCATCAAGGCGAGATTCGCGTGATTCACCTGGCCCATGAGGCCGAGGCTCATTATCTGGCCGAACCTCTGACGGCGCTTGCCGCGCAGCATGGGAACCTTGCCGTGGAGCTATGGACTACAGCGCAGTTGCAGCCGGCATTGGCACAACTGCGGCTTGTTTCCCGGCACACCCTGGCCTTGCTCTGCGGGCACCCCGCCAACGTCGAGGCTTTTTCCAAGCGCTTGTTCCTGGCAGGGCTGCCGCGTAATCAACGGCTGGCGGATGTGTTTCTGTCCCGCCCTTCCACTTTATGAAAAGCCAGCTGCCACAGTAGACCGAGTTGTCTGACTAGACACGGACAATGTGGGAGCTGGCTTGCCTGCGAAGGCGGCCTAACAGTCAACACAGTTGGACAGGGTAC
>NZ_LYSO01000204.1:0-3350 GCF_001728935.1 Pseudomonas sp. AP42 | reverse complement strand
CGGGGCGCCTAAGATCAAGATCAAAAGCAGATCAAGAGCGGCTCGCTTCGCATCGTAGTTACCACTGGCTGCTACAACCTACAAAATTGTGTAGATACCTATGGCTATCGCAGGCAAGCCCCACATTGACCGAGTCCACCTTTGAGAATATGTAAAAAGCCCGCCACCGAGTGATCGATGGCGGGCTTTTTGATGGCTGCGAGGTTTAGATCGCGCCGCGCTGACGCAACAGCTCCAGCACTTGCTTGACGCTGTCTTCCAACGACAATGCCTGAGTGTCGATCACCAGATCAGCATTCAACGGCACGTCATACGGGAAAGATTCGCCAGGAATGTTATCCCCACCGGCCGCGTACAACCCTTGCGGGTCACGCTCGGCGCACACCAACGGCGATGCCTGTACGTAAACGGTCAGCAAGCGGTCGGCACCGATCAGCGCCTTGGCCTGTTCACGGCCTTCGGCATCCGGCGCGACGAAGGCTGCCAGGGTCAGCAGGCCGGCTTCGTTGAACTGGCGCGCCACATGAGCGGCACGACGCCAGTTCTCGGTACGCCCGGCACGGTCCTGCGGCAACCCTTTGTTCAGGTCGTGGCGCAGGTTCTGGCCGTCCAGTACGAACACCGCACGGCCCATGTCGAACAGCTTGCGCTCAACCGCATAGGCCAGGGTGCTCTTGCCAGCGCCCGACAAGCCGCTGAACAACACCGTGGCCGGCTGCTGGCCGAAACGCAGGGCGCGTTCTTCGGTGGCGACATGCGCCAGGCTGCCGTGCTGCGCTGCGCCGCCATGACCCACCGGCGGTGCGATGATCATGCCCGCGGCCACTGTACCGTTGGTCAAGCGGTCGATCACGATGAACGCGCCGGTGGTGCGGTTGCTGTCGTAACCGTCCAGGGCGATGGCGGCGTCCAGGCTGACCTTGACCCGGCCAATCTCGTTGAGCTGCAGCGAACTCGCCGGGCCTTCAGCCAGGGTGTTCACATCCACGCGGTGCACGATGCTGGTGATGGAACCCGGCACGTAGCTGGTGGCGCGTTTGATGTCGTATTTCTTGCCCGGCAGCATCGGTTCTTCGGCCATCCACACCAGCATGGCGTCGAAGGCGTCGGTCACTTGCGGCACGTTGTCGGCATGCACCAACAGGTCGCCACGGGAGATGTCGATCTCGTCTTCCATGGTCAAGGTCACGGCCTGGCCTGGGCCTGCGTGTTCCAGCTCACCTTCAAAGGTGACGATGGATTTGACGCGGCTGCTCTTGCCCGACGGCAATACCACCACTTCATCGCCCTTGTGCACGATGCCGCTCGCCAGGGTGCCGGCAAACCCACGGAAGTTCAGGTTCGGGCGGTTGACGTATTGCACCGGGAAACGCAGGTCGGTGTAGTTGCGGTCGTTGGCGATCTCGACAGTCTCCAAGATCTCCATCAGCGACTGGCCGGTGTACCAGGGCGAAAGCTCGCTCTTGTTCACCACGTTGTCGCCCTTGAGCGCCGACATCGGCACGAAGGCCAGGGTGCTCGGCTTGAATGCGATACCTTCGGCGAACTTCAGGTAATCGGCCTTGATCGACTCGAATACGCTTTGGTCAAAGCCGTTGATGTCCATCTTGTTGATGGCCACCACGATGTGTTTGATGCCCAGCAACGAGGCGATGTAGCTGTGACGACGGGTCTGGGTCTGCACGCCGTAGCGAGCGTCGATCAGGATGATCGCCAGGTCACAGGTGGACGCACCGGTGGCCATGTTGCGGGTGTACTGCTCATGGCCGGGGGTGTCGGCGATGATGAATTTGCGCTTGGCGGTGGAGAAATAGCGGTAGGCAACATCAATGGTGATGCCCTGCTCACGCTCGGCCTGCAGGCCATCGACCAGCAACGCCAGGTCGATATCGTCACCGGTGGTGCCGGACTTTTTCGAGTCGCGGGTAATGGCTTCCAGGTGATCCTCGTAGATCATCTTGGAGTCGTGCAGCAGGCGCCCGATCAGGGTGCTCTTGCCGTCGTCGACGTTGCCGCAGGTCAGGAAGCGCAACATCTCTTTGCGCTCGTGCTGGCCCAGGTAGGCGAGGATGTCCTCGCTGATCAAATCAGATTGATGCGACATGACAGCCCCTTAGAAATAGCCTTGACGTTTTTTATCTTCCATCGAGCCTGCACCATCGTGGTCGATGACACGGCCCTGGCGCTCGGAAGTTCGCGTCAGGAGCATTTCCTGAATGATGTCCGTCAGCGTCTCGGCTTCGGACTCCACCGCGCCCGTCAACGGGTAGCAGCCAAGGGTGCGGAAACGTACTTTCTTTTTGACGATACGGGCTTTGTCTTCGTCGGACAGGTGCTCGAGGATGCGGTCGTCGTCGATCATGATCAACGTGCCGTTCTTCTCGATCACCTCGCGCTCGGCGGCGAAATACAGCGGCACAATCGGGATGCCTTCCAGGTAGATGTACTGCCAGATGTCCAGCTCGGTCCAGTTGGACAGCGGGAACACGCGGATCGACTCGCCCTTGTTGACGTTGCCGTTGTAGACGTTCCACAGCTCGGGGCGTTGGTTTTTTGGATCCCAGCGGTGTTTGCTGTCGCGGAACGAGTACACGCGCTCTTTGGCACGGGATTTCTCTTCATCGCGACGGGCACCGCCGAATGCGGCGTCGAAACCATGCTTGTCCAGCGCCTGCTTGAGGCCCTCGGTCTTCATGATGTCGGTGTGCTTGGCGCTGCCGTGGGTGAACGGGTTGATGTTCTGCGCCACGCCATCGGGGTTGATGTGGGTGATGAGGTCCAGGCCCAGCTCCTCGACCATCTTGTCGCGGAACTTGTACATTTCCTGGAATTTCCAGCGGGTGTCGACGTGCATCACCGGGAACGGCAGCTTGCCTGGGAAGAAGGCCTTGCGTGCCAGGTGCAGCATCACGGCGGAGTCTTTACCGATCGAGTAGAGCATCACCGGGTTATCGAACTCGGCGGCGACCTCGCGGATGATGTGGATGCTTTCCGCCTCCAGCTGTTTCAGATGCGTCAGTTTGTCGACCATGGTTACTCACGGAAAAACGATCTTATGGACGGCCAGCGGGCCGTGTTCGAGCGAGGCATGCTAGCACAGCAACTTCTTCTATTTAGGGCGCCAGCTAGACCGAAACGATATATGAATATGCCGCCGAGTTTGGCGCTCGACTCGGTCAATGTGGGAGCTGGCTTGCCTGCGAAAGCCATACTAAACCTGTGGCGAGGGAGCTTGCTCCCGTGACGACCTGATAGCCGACGCTGATCTAGCTGACGCACCGCGATCCAAATGTGGGAGCTGGCTTGCCTGCGAAGACGGCCTAACAGTCAACACAAGCTGGACCGGGTAC
>NZ_LYSO01000203.1:0-3375 GCF_001728935.1 Pseudomonas sp. AP42 | reverse complement strand
CCCCTCGAAAGTTGACTCACCCAACACCAGGGTTTCCAGGCCCTGGGGCACCGGCAACGGCAGGTGCGCCTGGGTCAGCAGCAGCTTCACGCCACTGTCTTCGAGCATGTAGGCCAGGCGCTCCGGCGGGTATTCAGGGTCCAGCGGCACGTAAGCGCCACCGGCCTTGAGCACGGCCAACAGGCCAACAACCATTTCGATGGAGCGTTCCACCGCCAACCCGACCAGCACGTCCGGGCCCACGCCGGCTTCGATCAGGCGATGAGCCAGGCGGTTGGCGCGGCGGTTCAGTTCGGCATAATCCAAGTGCTGCCCGGCAAAGACCAATGCCGGTGCATCCGGTGTACGCGCCACTTGCTGTTCAATCAGATGATGAGCGCATGCTTGCAGCGGGTAATCACGAACAGTGGCGTTCCAATCGAACACCACCCGCTGGCGCTCACCTGCGTCCAGCATCACCAAATCCCCTAATCGCTGTTGGGCATCAGTGACCATGCCCAGCAGCAAGTTGAACAGGTGCCGACCATAACCCTCCACGGTCTCGGCCGTGAATTGCGCATGGGCGAAGCTCAATTGCAGCGACAGCGTCTCGCCCATATCCACCAGCACCGTCAGTGGATAGCTTGTTTGCTCATGAGCCTTGGGCTCGCCAAAGCGGATACCACTGCCACCGCTTTGCGCCAAGGCCTTGGACACCGGGTAGTTTTCAAAGACCAGGATGTTATCGAACAAGGCGCCGCCGCCCTGCCCGGCCCAGCGCTGAATATCGTACAGCCCGGTGTGCTCATGCTCGCGCAGTGCCAGGTTCTGCGCCTGCACTGCCTGCAACCAGTCGGCGACTGATTGCTGCGCATCCACTGCACAGATCACCGGCAAGGTATTGATGAACAGGCCGATCTGCTCTTCCACCCCCGCAACCTCCGCGGGACGCCCGGCCACCGTAGCACCAAAGGACACCACCGACTGGCCACCAGCATAGCGCTGCAACAGGATCAGCCAGGCGGCCTGCACCAGTGTATTGAGGGTAACTTTGTTACGGCGGGCAAATGCCTCCAGTCGAGCCGTCAATGGACGCTCCAGGCTGCAAAGGTGTTCGCCATAACCCTCGATCGCCTGTGCTTGGCTGCTGCCCAGGCGGGTTGGCGTTTGCAGAATATTCAATTGCTCACGCCAGAAGGCTTCGGTGTTACCTGGGTCGCGCTGTTGCAGCCAACCGATGTAATCGCGATAACGCCCGGCCGCTTCCGGCACTGCCACACCGGCGTAGCGTTGCAGGACTTCGCCAAACAACCGGGAATTGCTCCAGCCGTCCATCAGGATATGGTGATGGGTATAGATCAACTCGTGACGCTGCTCATCCGTGCGCACCAACAGCAGGCGCGCCAACGGCGCCTTGCCCAAGTCAAAACCTTGGCGACGCTGGTCTTGCTGCAGGTTTTGCAGGGCCAGCTCCCGCTCTGGCATGCAGCGCCAGTCAAGTTCTTCGATTGGCAATCGGGCATCGCGGTAGACCACCTGGCACGGCCATTCCAGCTGGCCCTCCCAGAAGAATCCGCTGCGCAAAACGTCATGGGCTTGCACCGTAGCGTCCCATGCCTGCTGAAAGCGCAACACATCCAGGCCTTCGGCTGTGACGCGGACCTGATTGATGTAGTCGCCCGCCGCCTGCTCATACAGGGTATGGAACAGCATGCCCTGCTGCATTGGCGACAGCGTGTAGATGTCCTGCACGGCATTGGCCGCCACCGGCAGCGATTCGAGTTGCTGCTGATTGAGCCGCGACAACGGGAAGTCCGAGGCGGTCATGCCGCTATTGCCCGGCGTGCAGCAGTGTTCTACCAGCGCAGTCAGTTCGCGGCTAAAGGCCTGGCTGAGGGCTTCGATCTCCTGCGCATCGAACATCAAGGGGCTGAACGTCCAGCCCATTTGTAGTTGGCCGCCATACACCTGGCCGTTGACCGTCAACCAGTTGCCTAGAGGCGCGTCCGGGCTTTGTTCGGCCCCAGTGCTTTGCGATGCAGGCGTGAACAGCCCATCCGGTTGATCGAAGCTGCCGTCGATCTGGCCGAGGTAGTTGAAAGTGATCCGCGGCACAGGCAGTTGGCTGAAGGCTTGGCGCGTCGCGTCATCGCCCAGGTAACGCAAGGCACCAAAACCCAGACCCTTGTCCGGCACGGCGCGCAGTTGCTCCTTGATCTGCTTGATTGAGCCCGCCAGGGTATCAGCCGGGGTCAGGCGCACCGGGAACAGGCTGGTGAACCAGCCCAGTGTGCGGGTCAGGTCGATGTCGTCAAAGAGCTCCTCACGGCCGTGGCCTTCCAACTGGATCAGGCTGGAGGCGTGCCCGCTCCACTGGCAGATGACCCGCGCCAGGGCAGTCAATAACAGGTCGTTGATCTGGGTACGATAGGCGGTGGGCGCCTGTTGCAACAACTGATGGGTACGTTCGGCATCCAACTGGCTTACGACTG
The DNA here is from genome assembly GCF_001728935.1 of Pseudomonas sp. AP42. Lineage (NCBI taxonomy): Bacteria > Pseudomonadati > Pseudomonadota > Gammaproteobacteria > Pseudomonadales > Pseudomonadaceae > Pseudomonas > Pseudomonas sp. AP42. The sequence goes on along the minus strand of NZ_LYSO01000203.1, from coordinate 904 downwards.
TCTGTGCCAGCCGACCAGGGCGCGCACCGTGGGGGTCGCGGCATGGCACGTCAGGGGCGGCACCCTGGAGCTGTTGCAGCCAGAAGTCTTTCTCAGGCTGGGCCGCTTCGCTGCGGGCATGGGCCTGCAAGCGTTCGGCCCAGTGCTTGAACGACGAGGTCTTGGCCGGGAGTTTGTGTTGAAGGTACAGGCTTTGCAGATCTTCCAGCACAATCCGCCAGGACACACCGTCTACCACCAGGTGATGCATCACCAGCAACAGGCGCTGGGTACCATCAGCCATCTCGGCGAGGACCGCACGCAACAACGGGCCGTTTTGCAGGTCGAGGCTGCGCTGGGCGCGCTCGCACAGTGTGAGCAGCTCGGCGTCGCTTTGCACAGGTTCCTGCCACAGCAAGGCTGTGGGCGGCGCATCATGTCGCGCACGCCAACCGTCCGCCGACTCACTGAAACGCAAGCGCAGTACGTCGTGATGCTGGATGACCGACTGCAATGCCGCTTCCAGCAAGCGCCCTTGCAACGGTTGCCGTGGCGTCAGCAACAGCGATTGGTTCCAGTGATGTCGATCCGGCAAGTCCAGTTCGAAGAACAGCTGTTGGAACGGCAGCAACGGCGTCTCGCCCTGCACCGGGCCTTGGTCGATCACCTGTTTAGCCTGCAACTGTGCAACCCGTGCCAGGCTACGCACTGTCTGGTGCTGGAACAGCGCCTTGGCGTTGAAGTGAATACCCGCGGCGCGTGCACGGCTGACCACTTGAATGGAGATGATCGAGTCGCCGCCGCGCTCAAAAAAGTTGTCGTTCAAACCCACCTGTTCAACGCCGAGTACATCGGCCCAGATCGCAGCGATGCGCTGTTCGAGGGCGCTTTGCGGTGCTTCGTAATGCTGCGTTGCTGCGGGTTC
>NZ_LYSO01000202.1:0-3782 GCF_001728935.1 Pseudomonas sp. AP42 | reverse complement strand
TTACCGCAGCAATGGATATATACCCAATCCAACTGTGTCGCCTGCCAGGCCGCCTTCGCGAGCAAGCCCGCTCCCACAGTTGGATCGTGGGGCATCAGGTAGATAAGTGTCGGCTGCCAGGCCGCCATCGCAGGCAAGCCAGCTCCCACATTTTGCTACGCACGCATCAGATGCTTTGGCGCAACCGGGCCAAGTCGCGCAGCGGCGGCGCACCAAACAACCGGCTGTACTCCCGGCTGAACTGCGACGGGCTTTCATACCCCACCCGATACCCCGCCGCCGAAGCCTCCAGCCCTTCGGCGATCATCAGCCGCCGCGCTTCCTGCAAGCGCAGTTGCTTCTGGTATTGCAGCGGGCTCATGGCGGTGATCGCTTTGAACCGGTGGTGCAAGGTCGAGACGCTCAGGTTCACTTCCTTGGCCAGGTCGTCGATACGCAGCGGCTGTTCGTAGTTACCGTTCAACCAGGTGATTGCCTGGCTCACCCGATGGCTCTGGCTGTTAGCCACAGCAATTTCATACAGGCGATAACCCTGCGGGCCACGCAGCAAACGGTAGAGGATTTCACGGTTGATCAGCGGCGCGAGCATCGCGATGTCTTTAGGCGTGTCCAGCAAGCGGGTCAGGCGCAGCACCGCATCGAGCAGTGCGTGATCGATGCGGTCGACGTACATGCCTCGCGAGGTCGGGCGTGAGGGCACGCCCATCGGCCCGGCCTCTGCGATCAGCGCGGTGAGCTGCGCCGGGTCGATGTTGATGCGCACCGAGAGGTTCGGGTCCTCGGCGGTGGCGTCGATAATGCGGCCGGCTACCGGCATCGCCACCGAGAACACCAAGTAGTTGAGCGGGTCGTAGGCAAAGATCTCGTCGGCCAGGCGCACCTCCTTACTGCCACTGGCGAGGATGCACAGCGCGGGTTCCACCAGCACGGGCATGAAATCCCGGGGCGCATTGTGGCGGTTCAGGTACAGCGAGGTGATCGCCGTGCCGTAGGAACCGTCCTCCCAGGTATGGCGGTGCACGATACTGGCCAGCTCGGCGCGTTGTTTCTCCATCTCGGCATCGAGGGGAACGGGCTTGGATTCGGGCGACGGCATGGGGCGTCCTCTACACGCGGCTTTGATGGGCTCAGCTTAGCGGCGGCTGTTCAAATAGTGTTACGTCGATTCTGCAGCATCCTTGCCTGATCCTGCGAGATAGCGTGAATCAGGCAAGTGCGCAGCCTGTCATCTGCCTGAAACATGGGGCCTGGGCCTGGAATAAATCCTGAGGCCGAACGTCCTCCCTACGCTTCTCGCAGGATTGTGCAATAAGCCTGCAGGAATTGACTAACCGCGCTTACCGCCGCGCCGTTATCTTTGATCCTGTGGCAACACGCCCTCATTGTGCTTGCCGAGCATCACTTCTCAACGGGAGAGTCGAACATGTCCACCCCCATTCCCGCGAGCCATATGGCCTTTATCCGTGCCCGTAGCGGGTGCAGCACCGAACTCGGTGCACGCTTGAGCAGTTTGATTGAACCGGGTCGCCAGGCCCAGGGTTGCCTGCAATTCTCGTTGCAGCACTCCCAGGTCGACCCCGATGTGTGGCTGGTGTCCGGGTTCTGGAGCAGCGAGCAGGCCATGAGCGCCTACTTCAGCTCTCCGGCCCTGATGATCTTCACCGAGCTGTTGAACGACATGGTCGTGCGTAGCATGGACTTCCAGACTTTTACCGACGCATCGGCCGCACAGGCGTACGGTGAGTACCTGCAACTGGCCGGTTAGCGGTTAGAATGGCCGACTTTCCATTGGCCAGGACCTGCAACATGGCACGTAAACAATTTGCCCACCACGAAGCCGTTTCCGCCGTAGTACCGGGCGAAGGTGGCTACAGCGCCGCCGTCGCCGTCAAGGCACTGGATGGCATGGGCGCACCCAGGTTTCACAAGATCCTTGATGGGCAGACGTTCAAGACGGCTTCGGATGCTGATGATGCGGCGACGCTGCAACTTGAGCGTCTGGTCGATGTGGATGCAGAAGGCCAACTGACCTGGGCTCCCGCCGCACTGTAGGAGCGAGCTTGCTCGCGAAAAACTCAAGAGCACCGCGTTCAGCCTGGTGCCCCGCGTTATCGTTGACGATCTTCGCGAGCAAGCTCGCTCCTACAGGGGCTATTGAGGTCTGTACATCTTGAACAGTGCTTCCGGCCCCAGCTGGAAATAATCCGCCGGGCCACCCCCACGCAAAATCGGCTCGGCGGCAGCAGTGTCGTAGATCCCATCCTTGAGCAACCACTTGGCGATGTGCACCGCAACCACCTCGCCCAGCACCAGCCAGCTTGGCACCAACTGTTGGTCGGCACGTTGCAGTTGGATGATCTGCGTCACCTTGCACTCGAACGACACCGGGCTCTCGCCCACCCGTGGTACGCCGACGATTTTCGAAGCCACCGGCGTCAGCCCGGAGAGTTCGAATTCATTCACCTCGGGCGATACCGGCGCGCAGCTCTGGTTCATCTGCTCGGCCAGCGGGCGGGTGGCCAGGTTCCAGACGAACTCGCCGGTCTGTTCGATATTGTTCAGGCTGTCTTTGCGCCCGACACTGGAAAACCCAATGATCGGCGGAATGTAGTTGAACGCATTGAAGAAGCTGTAGGGCGCCAGATTCAGGCGGCCTTCGCGGTCGTGGGAGGAGATCCAGCCAATCGGGCGTGGGCCGACGATGGCATTGAACGGGTCGTGAGGCAGGCCGTGGCCGTTGGCGGGTTCGTAAAAGTGGATATCGTCAGGCATGGCCGGGGTTCCTGCTACGCGGTTTGAGAGACCGTCATAGTGCAATTCATGGCGGTGAATTTCCACGGTGCCCATGGATTTTTCATACATAGGCCACCTATTTTTCACAGCTTTCCCTTCAGTCTGCGCCCAAGGTCAATACCCCCTATAAGACTGAGCCTTGGAGCCATCTACTGCATGAACAAACTTCCTCAGATCACCTTGGCGTTCTGGGTCATGAAAATCTGCGCAACCACCTTGGGCGAAACCGCCGGGGATTTGCTGTCGATGACCTTGAACGTTGGTTACGCCATCAGCTCCATGATCCTCATCAGCGTGTTCCTGGTGACCCTGGTGACGCAACTCTGGTCGAAAACCTACAACCCGGTGCTGTACTGGATCGTGATTTTGTCCACCAGCACGGCGGGTACCACGATGTCCGACTTCATGGACCGCACGCTGGGGCTGGGCTACGCCACGGGGTCGATGATCCTGATCGTGATCTTGATGATCATCTTTGCGGTGTGGCACCTCAGTGGTGACTCGCTGAATGTAAACAAGGTGCAGACCTTCCGGGGCGAGCTGTTTTACTGGATGGCGATCCTGTTTTCCAACACCTTGGGCACCGCATTGGGCGATTTTCTCGCGGACGATTCGGGGTTGGGCTTCGCCGGTGGCGCATTGCTGATCGGTTCGACCATCGCCGCGGTGGTGGCGCTCAAGTACTTCACACGCATCTCGTCGGTGCTGTTGTTCTGGGTGGCGTTTGTACTGACACGGCCGTTTGGCGCGACCTTGGGAGATTTCCTGACCAAACCCCATGAAAAGGGCGGCCTGGATTTTGGCACCGTCGGTTCATCGGCGGTGTTGGCGGCGGTGCTGGTGGTGATGATTGCTGGCGCGTCGTATGCACAACGGCGCTATGGGCGCAGCGAGGCTGCAGAGTTGTCCTAAAACTAAATGTGGGAGCGGGCTTGCTCGCGAATGCGGTGGATCAGTCAATGAATCTGTCGACTGACACACCGCCTTCG
>NZ_LYSO01000201.1:0-4130 GCF_001728935.1 Pseudomonas sp. AP42 | reverse complement strand
AAAGCGGTGAGTCAGTCAACATAAATGTTTGCTGAGCCGACGCCTTCGCGAGCAAGCCCGCTCCCACACTAGTGTTGGGCATACACCGGATAATCCACATACCCCGCCTCTGTCCCGCCATACAAGCCTTCGGCCTTCAACGCATTCAATGGCCAGCCATTGAACAGCCGCTGGGGCAAGTCCGGGTTGGCGATGAAGGGCCGCCCGAAGGCAATCAAGTCTGCCAACCCGGCCTCTACCAAGCGTGCACCGCGCTCGGCGGTGTAGCGGCCGGCATAGATGATCCTGCCGCTGAAGGTGCGGCGTACGGCCTGGCGGAATGTTTCGGGCAGGTCGGGCGCATTGTCCCAATCGGCTTCGGCAATGGACACGTAGGCGATGCCCGACGCTTCCAGCACTTTGATCGCTTCGATATAGGTATGGTGCGGGTCTTCCTCCACCAGGCCGATGTAGACCCGGTCCTGGTCGGTACCACTGAACAGCGGCGAAAAGCGCACGCCCAAGCGCTCCGGCCCCACCACCTTGCACACCGCTTCGACGATCTCGCGCAGCAAGCGCAGGCGATTGTCCAGCGAGCCGCCGTACTCATCTTCACGAGTGTTGGAATGGGCCGAGATGAACTGGTTGACCAGGTAGCCGTTGGCCGCGTGAATTTCCACGCCGTCGAACCCGGCGTCCAGGGCATTGCGTGCAGCCTGGGCGTAGTGCCCCACCAGCTCTTCGATTTCCAGCGTGGTCAAGGCACGGGGTACGGGGGGCTGTACCAGTTCACCCACACCCGGCCCGGTCTCAATGAAGGCCTTGGCTTGCACCGCCGCCAGTGCAGACGGGCCCACCGGCGCACCACCGTCAGGTTGCAGCGCGTTATGGGACACCCGCCCCACGTGCCATAGCTGGGCAAAGATCACCCCACCCTCGGCATGCACCGCTGCGGTGACTTTGCGCCAACCCTGGATTTGCGCCGGTGTATGAATGCCCGGCGTCCACGCGTAGCCCTGGCCCCGGGGTTCGATCTGCGTACCCTCGCTGACCATGAACCCGGCACTGGCCCGCTGACGGTAATACTCGGCCATCAGGTCGGTGGCGATATTACCCGGCTGGGCGCTGCGCTGGCGGGTCAGCGGCGGCAGTACGACACGGTTGTTCAAGCGGTGGTGCCCCAGCTTGATCGGGGTGTTCAGGATGCAGTCAGGCACGGCGATATTCCAAATTCAGGACGAACGAAAACCGTGGCGCCTCCTGGGAGTCGCCACCGTACAGATCGGTTGATTAACTTAAGCGCAGAGTGTCAGCAGGGCCTTGGCCACTTCGCTGGAGCTGCCTGGGTTTTGCCCAGTCACCAGCAAGCCATCGACGAGGACGAAGGATTGCCAGTCAGCGCCCTTCTCATACTGGCCGCCCAGTTTTTTGAATTCATCTTCAATCAGGAACGGCACGACTTCAGTCAACTGCACGGCGGCCTCTTCCGAGTTGGAGAACCCGGTGACGCGGCGGCCCTTGATCAATGGCTCACCGTTGACCGCCTTGACGTGACGCAAGGCACCCGGTGCATGGCACACAAAGCCGATGGGCTTGCCGGCCCGCTCGAAGGCTTCGATCAGCGCGATGGACACCGGCGACTCCGCCAGGTCCCACAACGGGCCGTGGCCGCCTGGGTAGAACACGGTGTCGAAGTCGGCGGCGTTGACCGAGTCCAGCTTCACGGTGGTGGCCAAGGCTTGCTGCGCAGCCGAGTCTTTGGCGAAGCGCTCGGTCTGCTCGGTTTGCGCATCCGGTTCATCGCTTTTAGGGTCCAGCGGCGGCTGGCCGCCGGCCGGGGAAGCCAACACCACCTCGGCGCCAGCGTCCTTGAACGCGTAATAAGGTGCGGCAAATTCTTCGAGCCAGAAGCCGGTCTTGCGCCCGGTATCGCCAAGCTGGCCGTGAGAGGTCAGTACCATTAATACTTTCATTTTCCAGTGCCTCGATCGATGTGAATAACAGGGTTTTCAGGGCCGCCCAACAGCTGTTGGGTCAGCAGAAGCGCCTCAGCGAACGGCGCGGTGGTACGGGTGATCTTGCCCATGACGCTGGTTCCCAACCATAGCGCATACAAGCGCCTGGCCAGGCTTTCGGGGGCCTGCGCGAACCTGAGCGAGCCGTCTTCGACGCCGCGTTGCAGGGCCACGGCAAGCAAATCGATGGTGCGCGAAGTGCCGCGTTGCAGCGCCAGCCGCATGGGTTCTGACAGGTCGGAGACCTCAGCCCCAAGCTTCACGGCCAGGCATTTGCCGGCGTCGGTGCAGCCGGTGTGGTTGTCGATCCAGCCTTGCCAATAGCGCATCAGCTTGGCGTGGTGGGTTGAGCCCGGCTGATCTAACAGCTGCTGCATGCCCTCGACGTACTGGTCGAAATAGGTATCGAGTAACACCACGCCAAAGGCGTCTTTGGAGTTGAAGTAGTGATAAAACGAGCCCTTGGGTACTTGCGCGGCTTGCAGGATTTCGTTCAAGCCCACCGCCGAAAACCCCTTGGCGCCGACAATGGATTGCGCCCGTTCCAGAATCGCTTGCCGCGCACTGCTGCTTGCGTTGCTCATGCTTGCCCCTCTGCGATTAGACCAGTCGTCTAGTGCGTTGGGCTCATGTTAGGCAGCGCGGCATTGGCTCACAATGTCATATCCGCAAGGATTTCGGACATGCACCAAAGTCGGTTGCCGTTTGCCGGGCACACGCCGACAATCGCCACTCCCCCGCCCCTTGGAGAGATGCAATGCACAGCGTTGCGCTGATGGTTTACCCGAATTTCCAGTCGTTGAGCCTCAGCCTGGGCTCGGTGTTCGAGTGTGCCAACCTGCTGCGCGGCGAGCCGGCCTATGAGTTTCACCTGGTGTCGGAAAGCGGTGGCGCGGTGATGACCTCCCAGGGCTTTTCGGTGAACACCAGCGCGCTGCGGCCGGAGGGCTATGACACGTTGATTGTCAGTGGCTACCTGGAGTTTCGCCTGCCGGAAGCCAACCTGCTGGAGCTGGTCAAGGCCGCGTCCGCGCAGTCGCGCCGGGTGGCGTCGTTATGCATGGGCATTTTTGTGCTGGCCGAGGCTGGGCTGCTGGCTGGCAAGCGCACCACCACTCACTGGATTCACGCACCCGCGTTTCGCAAGCGTTACCCGGATATCCGCCTGGAAGAAGACAAGTTGTTCATTGTCGACGGCCAGGTGTGGACCGGTGCGGGCATGAGCGCCGGGGTCGACCTGGCGCTGGCGATGGTGGAGGACGATCTGGGCAGCGACCTGGCCCGGCGTATTGCGCGCAAGCTGGTGATTGCCCAGCGTCGCGGCAGCGAGCAGTCGCAATTGTCGGCCTTGTTGGAGCTGGACCCCAAGTCCGACCGCGTGCAGCTGGCCCTGGCTTACGCTCGCGAGAATCTCACTCAGGATTTATCCGTGGAGGCCCTGGCCGACGTTGCCCGGTTAAGCCCGCGCCAGTTCAGCCGGGTGTTTCGCGAAGAAACCGGGCAGACCCCGGCCAAAGCTATCGAAGCCCTGCGGGTGGAAGCTGCGCGGGCGATGATGGAAACCAGCCGGCACCCGGTGGAGGTGGTGGCGCGCGAAACCGGGTTTGGTGATCGCGAGCGCATGCGCCAGGCGTTTCTCAGGGCGTTCGGGCAGCCGCCTCAGGCGATGCAGCAGGTGCTGTTCAACCCGGGTTAGGCCAGTGACGGCCTGACAGCCGGTGCCTATTTACCTGAAGTGCCATGATCCAACTGTGGGAGCTGGCTTGCCTGCGATGGCGGCCGGCCAGCCAACGCCTATCTACCTGACACCCCCGCAATCCAAATGTGTGTGCGGGCTTGCTCGCGAAGGCGGCCTACCAGCCAACGCCTATCTACCTGACACCCCGCAATCCAAATGTGGGAGCGGGCTTGCTCGCGAAGGCGGCCTGCCAGCCAACGCCTATCTACCTGACACCCCCGCGATCCAATTGTGGGAGCGGGCTTGCTCGCGAAGGCGGCCTGGCAGGCGACGCAGTTGAATTGTGTACATATCCATTGCTGCGGTAACGGCCACTTAGGGTTCCGCTCTGACAGCGGGTCACTTTTGGAAAAGAGCCCCAAAAGTAACCAAAAGGGCTCTTGCCCCACCACTCGGCA
>NZ_LYSO01000200.1:0-4209 GCF_001728935.1 Pseudomonas sp. AP42 | reverse complement strand
TTAGGCCGCCTTCGCGAGCAAGCCCGCTCCCACAGTTGGATTGTGGGGTGTCAGGTAGAAAAGTGTCGGCTGTCAGGCCGACATCGCAGGCAAACCAGCTCCCACATTTGATCTCACTGCCTGTCAGCATGCGGCACCGCGAACACCGCGCTCGCCCGCAGCACCACCCTCTCCTCCACCTGCAAACTCAACGTGGCAAACGCCATCTGCCGTCCGCGCTTGTGGCTTTCCAAACGCACCACCACCCACTCCCCTACCTGCACGGCGCCCAGGTAATCCAAGGTCATGCTAGCGGTAATCAACGGCAACGGCGGCTCACTGGAAAACGCCATGGCGTACCCCATGCCGATATCGGCCAGCGTCGCCAGCACCCCGCCGTGCACCGTACCGCGCCCGTTGGCGTGACGATGATCGGCGCGCAGGCCGACTTCCAATTGCAAACCTTCGCCACGGCAGTACGCCGGGCCGAGCAGTTCCAGCAACGGGCTGCTGCGCGGCAATGGGACAAAACCTTGGGGGACGGTCTGAGCGTTCATGGCGGTTGCTTCCCTGGTATGAGGCTTGAGATGTACGCCAGCTTCGACCCGGCAGCCACCACCATCAGCCGGGCAAATCCCGGGCAATGCTTTGCGTTAATGGGCCAGACCCGCTTTAATCTCGGCCAATTTCTCCTGCACATATCAAGGAAACGCCATGCGCCACCTGGACGGCAACTCCCACCCGCTTCGCGCGCCGCTGTTGCTCTTGCTGGCCGGCCTGGCCTTGGCCGGTTGTTCCCCCAAGGACCACTCTCGCACCACCGTCATCAATGGCGAACAGGGCAAGGCCGGGGCGCAACTGGCCTATGAGCATGAATTGACCCTGGCCCTGCCCGGTGCCCTGCTTTCGCCGCGCATGCAGGCCACTCGCGAGGCGTGTGAAACGGCGCGCTTTGGCGCCTGCAATATCCTGGGTATTACTGAAGACATCCAGGGTGGCCAGATCATCCTGCGGATCGCGCCCACGGGTGTGGAGCCGATGGTCGCCCTGGCGGCCGAAGGCGGTAAGCTCGGCCAGCGCATCACCACTGCCGAAGACCTGGCCGATGCCGTGGCGGATGTGCGCCGCCGCCAGGACCGCCTGCAAGCCCAGCAGCAACGCCTCGATGAGCTGGCCAAGCGCAAGGACATCACCGTCAGCGACCTGATCGTCCTGAGCAAAGAGCAAGCCGGTATTGAAAACGAGCTGCAGGAACTGGCTCAGGTTGCCGCCGGCCAGCAACGCCGCCTCGACACCAACCATGTGACCTTGAACTTCCGTTCCTCGGACGGCGCCAACCAGGTGTCAAGGTTCACCCGGATGTTCAGCAACCTGGGAGACAACCTGGTGAACGGCACCGCAGACGCCCTGGAACGCGCCAGCTATGTGCTGCCCTTCGTGATCCTGGCGTTCCCGGTGGTGTGGTTGTGGGTGGGCTTGTGGCGCCGGTTCGTCAAGCGCCGCGGTTGATCAGCGCTTCAGGCAGCGCTGGTAGCGCTCATCCACGCGCTTGGCAAACCAGGCCGTGGTCAGGTTGCGGGTGATCTTCGGGCTCTTGAGCACAATACCCGGCAGGATCGCCCGTGGCAGCGGCTTTCCAGCCGCCTGGTCGGCCAGGCTGAAGACGCGCTTGTACAAGGTAGTGTCCTCGAAATCCAACTGCTCGCCCTGCTCCAGCTGGCTGCGAATGCTCGGGTTGCGCATGTCCAGTTTCGCCCCCAGTGAACGCACCGCCAGCTCGGTGGTGCCGGGCAGCAAGTAGCCATAGCGGATCAAATCCCCATCCAGTGCAAGCTCTTTGCCTGAAACACGGCTGACCGCGGCCTGGAACGCGGCATTGCGGCTGGCGTACCAACCGGCGTTGAAATCGGCAAAGCGGTACAGCGGCTGGTCGTAGCTCACCGGGTAGCCGAGCAAGTGGGCGATGCCGAAGTACATGCCGCCGCGACGGGTGAACACTTCGCGGCGAATCGTGCCGTCCACCGTGTAGGGATAACCCCGCGCCTGTTTCTGCGCAAAGTCGATACTGACCTGCATGGGGCCTGCGGTGTGTACCGGGTTGAACCCGCCAAACAGCGTATTGCCCAGGGGCACCATGCTGATGAAGTCATCGAAGATGCCGCTCAAATCCCTCTCCGTACGGGCGGCATTCAAACGGTCGGCGTAGGTTTTGCCGGTGGGCGAGCGCAGTTGCAAAGCGCTGCGCACCACGAATGCCGGCACATGCACCTTGCTGGCGCGGCGCAGGATTTCATCCTGGGCGATCTTGCCCATACCGGGCACCGGCGGGTCGACCTGATAGGTGGACTCTTGCTCGGTCACCGCCAGTACCGCACAGATGTTTTCGGTGCTGGGGTAGATTTTCTGGGTGTCGAAGGCGGTGTAGATGTCCTGGGCCCAGCCGTTGCGGTCCGCGACCTTGGCCGGCAGCAGGCGCACGATCTGCGCCTTCACCTCGGCTTCACTGCGCTCGGGCTGCTGAGGGCCACGGGAGGTGGAGCAACCGGCCAGTACCAGTAAAGGAATGAGGCAGAGCAGCAGACGCGTTGAATACATGGGGCTTCCTTGGTTAACGACAGGCCGGGCAGTGCTGATATCGACAGGTAAGTCTAACCGGGGTTCGTCGGCATGCCGAACCCCGTGCCTGGCAGTAACTGAAACATCCCACACAACTGCCGGATAAGCTCTACTCCTCGCCTGCGCAAACCTCTGCAAAGTCCCTCGCCTGATCAAACAGTGCGAGGGAGTGCAGATGGTTTTTTTCGTGACGCGTGCGGTTGACGGGGCCGGCACTTGAACCCGGCCATTGGTAGGCTGGCGCTGACGCCAATGAACGCGGAAAAGGTCGACGTTGAAGGCGTCTTCCGTGACTTTCGCGATTGCTTGAACACCTTTGACGAGTGGGCCGAAAGCTTTTGGAGCTTCTCGGCGCTGGAAGTCGAGCAGGTGTTCAAGGTTGGGGAGGACGTCGCGCTGGTCGCGCCGATCAATCGTTCCCTCTTGCCCAGCAGCACCGTCGCCACGTGCCAGGCCACAGGTACCTTGACCCTGGTGCATATGTTCCAGAGCACCAGGTTCGTGCCCATCGGCAACACGCCGGTGGTGGTGCAACGCGTTGATCCAAACGGCGGCCCGCTGGGCGAGCCCCTCCATAAGACCATCGGCCCCAGTGGCATCCTCGAAATCACCGAATGTGATCGCAACCAGCAATACCGGGTGAGTTTTTACCCCAACGTTTCCCAGGATAACGTCCAGGCGCTGTATGCGTCCTACCAGTCGGTGATCGCTGCACTGGAAACCCGGCTGCGCAAAGAGTGGACCGACACCTTCCAGGCCCAGTGGAAAAACTACACAGACGCCCGCCCGCTTGAGCGGCGGCGCCTGCTGGAGGCAGCCTTTGCCAGTGGGTTGGGCAAGGCACTTTATAGCCTGTGGGACAACATTGGCGAGCTGTCTGCGCTGCTGGCGGACCTCAAGCCCAATAGCGAAAAGTTGCTGCACTACCTTTCGCAAACTGAGCTCGATGAACTGCTGGCCCTAGGCAGTGACTCGATCGCCCAGGGCTTGTTGGTGCTCAGTGATGAGCCGCTGCTGTTTGTCTACCTATCGGCGCTGGTCAGCTGGATGCGCATGCTCCCGCCTACGGAGATGGCTGAACTGTGGGGTGAAATCACCGGTGAGGTGCTGATCAATCTGCTGCTGATTCGCGTGTTGGGTGCGATGGGCGTGGTGGTGCGATTGGGGGCTCGTGTGCTCAGTCACGTCAAATCCGGGCGGGCGCGGGCGTTGTTGGAATTGCTGGCCAAGCAGGTGACAGGGCCTCGGCTGGAAGCTCATGTCGAGGTCGCCAAGCCGGTGTTGCTGAGCAGTGCGGCGACGCCGGTCAAGGCAGTGCCGGCTGTGCCGTTGAAGGCTGGCGATACGCTGGTTTCGAACCCGGTGCCGATGGTGCGCGGCAAAACCCAGCGCACGACGTTGGTCCGCCAGGAGCCTGTCGATGATGTGCCGGCTGTGGCGTCGAATCCGAAGGGGGATGCGGCGGCGCCAGCGGACAAGACCGTTACCCACGGTTGCCCGGTGTCGATGGTCACGGGCGAGGAACTGCTGACCCTTACCGATGGTGCGTTGGACGGGATCTTGCCGTTTGAATGGACGCGGCTGTACCGCACCAGCGCGGTGGAGGTCGATTGC
>NZ_LYSO01000199.1:0-4234 GCF_001728935.1 Pseudomonas sp. AP42 | reverse complement strand
AAAAGTGAGCCGCCGTCAGGGCGGAACCCTAAGTAGCCGTTACCGCAGCAATGGATATATACCCAATCCAACTGTGTCGCCTGCCAGGCCGCCTTCGCGAGCAAGCCCGCTCCCACAGTTGGACCGTGGGGTGTCAGGTAGTGGGCGTTGGCAGGCAGGCCGTCTTCGCAGGCAAGCCAGCTCCCACAGTTGGACCGTGGGGTTTCAGGTAGTAGGCGTCGGTTGGCAGGCCGTCATCGCAGGCAAGCCAGCTCCCACATATCGCAGTTGTTCATCATAGGGTATAGGCGATGCCCACCTGCACGGTACGCGGTGCACCGGGGTAGGCGTAGATATTGCCGAACGCGCCCTCTTCATACTCGCGGTTGAACAGGTTCTTCACATCCAGGTTCAAGCGCACACGCTCATTGACCTTGTAGTAACCGAGCAGGTCGACCACGGTATAGGCGTCCATGGAGAATGCCGTGTTAGCAGTCTGGCCGGCGCGCTGGTCGACGTACTTGCCGCCGACGCCCAGGCCCAGGCCTTTGAGCGCGCCGTCCTGGAACTCGTAGACGTTGAGCAGGCTGAAGCTGTTGCGCGGGATGTTCATCAAGCGAGTGCCGGAGCGCAGGGTGGTGTCGCGAGTAACTTCGGCATCCACATAGGCGTAGCCGCCGATCACGCGCCATTCGGGTGTGAGGTTGCCTGCCACGTTGAGGTCGAACCCGCGACTGCGCACCTGGCCAGCTGCGACGTTGAAGGTGTTGGTGGTATCAGCCGGGTCGACAGCCAGCACGTTTTTCTTTTCGATCTGGTAGATAGCGGCGTCGATGCTCAGTTGGCGGTCAAGCGCTTCCCATTTAATGCCCATCTCGTAGGATTTGCCTTTCTCCGGCGCAAAACTAACACCTTCGCGGCTAGCACCGGTGTTGGGCTTGAACGAACGCGCGGCATCGGCATACACCGCGACGGTGTCGGTGAGGTCGTAGATCACACCCACACGCGGGGTGACGGCGTTGTCCGCGGCCTGCCAGCTTTTACCTACATAGTTCTGGTAATCGTGCTCGAAACGCTCAAAGCGCGCACCGGCCAGTACTTTCAAACGCTCAGTGAGGGCAACCTGGTCCTGCACGAAAGCGGCGTAGGTCTTGAGGTTCTCTTTATCATGGGTCGGCGTACGGGTCAGCGCCGGACGGGTTTGACCGTACACCGGATCAAAGATATCGATCGGGTAAGTACCCGCAACGGCGCTTGAACGCTGGATGATCGATTTGTAGTCGTAATCCTCGTACTCGATACCGGTGAGCAGCGTGTGATCGAAGCCGCCAGTGGAGAAGTGCCCGGTCAAGTTGAGCTGGTAATCCTTGTCGGTCCATTCCAGCTTGCGATAGTTGAAGTTGCGTTGCAGGGTGCGGCCATCGGCGCCCAGGCTGCCCGGCCCGTTGGCTTCGATGGCATTGCCTTTCAAGCTACCGTCCAACCACTGGAAGCCGCCGCCCAGGGTCCAGTTGTCGTTCAGCGCATGCTCAAAACGCAGTTGCGCCATGTTGTTGTCGTTGTGCAGCTTGCCGGCGTCCTTGTCGCCCCAGAACGTGTCGCGCGAAGGCGTACCGCGCTGATTGGGGAAGCGCGTCAGGCCGCGGTCCAGCGGGTGGTTGTTGCGCATGAAATCGCCTTCGAAGGTCACCTTGGTGTCATCGGTGGCCTGCCAGGTAATCACCGGCGTCACGCCGTAGCGTTCCGTCTCGACGTGATCGCGGAAGGTGTCGCCGCCCTCGCCCACCACGTTCAGGCGATAGGCCAGGCGGCCTTCCTCGTCCAGCGGGCCGGAGGCATCCAAGGTGCCGCGCTTCATGCCCTGGTCATTGAGCTGGCTACCCAGGGTGACGGTGCGTTCGGCCAGCGGCTGCTTGGACACCACATTGAAGGTACCGCCCGGGTCGCCACGGCCGTAGAGCATGGTCGCGGGGCCGCGCAGCACTTCAAGACGCTCGATGGTGTTGGCGTCCGGCATGTTCGGGTAACCGCGGTTGATCGGGAACCCATTGCGGTAGAACTCACCGGTGGTGAAGCCGCGCACGGTAAAGGTGGTCAGGCCCTGCCCGCCGAAGTTGTTGGCACGACCCACGCCGCCGGCGTAGTCAAGGGCATCCTGCAGGCGCGTTGCACCGAGGTCTTCAACCACGTCCTTGGACACTACGCTGATGGACTGCGGGGTTTCATGAATAGAGGTGTCGGTGCGCGTCGCACTGGCTGAGCGTGTGGCGTGGTAGCCCTGCACGGGGCCTTGGGCCGACTCAAGGTCCGCAGTGGCGGTGACATTGGTCGCTTGCAGCTCGATACTGGCACTCTCGGCAGGCACCTGCTCTGACCACGCGAAGGGGGAAAACGCCTGGAGCACGCAGATGGAAATCAGGGTACGACGCATGGGTGTGGAACCTAGTGAATGAGCCAGATGGGACGGCAAACCTGCCAAGAATTCGCCGCGCATCATATATCAGGGCATTCTCGTTTGATATCGGTTCTCATTTGTTATTTTTCGCCGCTTAGGTCGCGAAAAACAACAGGCGAAAAAAAGCCACTCAATCGAGTGGCTCATGCAACGCGCAGGCTTACCTCAGCGATAGCGTTCCAACCAATGCGCGTAAGGTGCCGGCAAGGTCCAGGAAGACTTGTCCACGCCCAACTCCTTGGCGGCAAAGTAGGCCCAATGTGGGTCGGCCAAATGTGCCCGACCTACCGAAACCAGGTCCAGGTGCCCGGCCTGCAACGCGCCTTGGGCCAGTTGCGGCGTGCCGAAGCCCCAGGCTGACGTCACCGGGATACCGGCTTCACGGCGTACACGCTCAGCAATCGGGCCCATGAAGGCCGGGCCCCAAGGAATGTTAGTGTCAGGAATAGTAAAGCCGACGCTGACGCTCAGCAGGTCCAGGCCACCGTCCTTGAAACGGCGGGCCAGTTCGATGGACTCGGTGAGGGTCTGCTCATCACGGCCGTCGTATTCGATCACACCGAACCGGGCGGTGAGCGGCAGGTTTTCCGGCCAGACTTCACGCACTGCAGCCAGGGTTTCGAGGAGGAAGCGGCTGCGGTTGTCGAAGCTGCCACCGTAGGCATCGGTACGCTGGTTGGAATGCTCGGAGAAAAAGCTCTGACCCAGGTAGCCGTGGGCGAAGTGCAACTCGATCCATTCAAAGCCGGCATCGCGAGCACGACGAGCCGCGTCGACGAAGTCCTGCTGCACGCGGGCGATGTCTTCAAGGGTCATGGCACGCGGTACGTTGGGCAGGTTGGCACCGAACGCGATGGCAGACGGGGCGATGGTTTCCCAACTGCGGGAATCAGAGGCCGGGATGTGGTCATCACCTTCCCAGGGGCGGTTGGCGCTGGCTTTGCGGCCGGCGTGGGCGATCTGAATGCCCGGCACCGAACCTGCGGCCTTGATCGCTTTGACCATCGGCACGAATGCCTCGGCGTGGGCGTCGCTCCAGATGCCGGCGCAGCCTGGGGTGATGCGCCCTTCAGGGGCAACCGCAGTGGCCTCGACCACCAGCAGGCCGGCACCACCACGGGCCATGCCGGCCAGGTGCACGTGGTGCCAGTCGTTGACCATGCCGTCGTCGGCCATGTACTGGCACATCGGTGGTATAGCAATGCGATTGCGCAAGGTCACGTCTTTAAGTTTGAACGGTTCGAACAAGGCCGACATTGGGAGCTCCAGGAAGGGGTGAGTGATTCGATAGTTCGATGGTAATCGAACTATGGTATTGAACGCTACCCCCCTGTTATGATCCGCCCCATGCGAGCCTTCAAACACCCTACCCCGCTGGAATTGACGCTTGAGCGTGTGCTGTACGCCTTGAGCGACCCCGTACGCCTGGACATCGTGCGCTACCTGGCCAACGTGCCAGAGGCGACCTGTGGCGAACTGGACGGGGGGCGGCCCAAGTCCAGCATGTCCCATCATTTCCGGGTATTGCGCGATGCGGGCTTGGTGCACACGCGCAATGTGGGCACCACCCATATGAACTCGTTGCGCCGTGACGAGCTGGAGAGCCGCTTCCCTGGGTTGCTGGCCAGTGTGTTGTCACAGCGCTAGACGCATAACCTCGGCGCGACGCTGAGTCTGTGGCGAGGACGCTTGCTCCCGTGACGGCCTGCCAGCCGGCGCCCATCTCCCTGACACCCCGCGGTCTACATGTGGGAGCTGGCTTGCCTGCGATGACCATAGGTATCTACACAACCTTGTGGG
>NZ_LYSO01000198.1:0-4251 GCF_001728935.1 Pseudomonas sp. AP42 | reverse complement strand
CGGGGCGCCTAAGATCAAGATCACAAGCAGATCAAGATCAAGAGCGGCTCGCTTCGCATCGTGGTTACCGTCTGCTGCTACAGCCCACAAAGTTGTGTAGGCGCCTCACCACCCCTCTTTCAACATCCGCACCTCCAGATGCTGCAACAACATAATCGTCTTGCCATCCACAATCTCCCCACTTTGCACCATCGCCAGCGCCTGCTCGAAGCCCAGCTCCAACACCTCGATATCCTCGCCCTCTTCTTCCAGGCCACCACCCGCCCCCACTCGGTCGCCTGGCTGGTATTCACCGATAAAAAAGTGAATCCGCTCGGTTACCGATCCTGGGCTCATGAACGCCGCGTAGATTTTCTCCACATGCCCCACGCGATAGCCGGTCTCTTCCTCGGCCTCCAGGCGGATGCGCTCTTCGGCGCTGGCGTTGTCGAGCAAACCGGCTGCCGCTTCAATCAGGTAGCCGGGGTAATCGTTGACGAACGTAGGCATGCGGAACTGGCGAATCAGCAACACCGTGCGTTGTTCGCGGTTGTACAACAGGATGGTGGCACCGTTGCCCCGGTCATACACCTCGCGGGTCTGGGCTTGCCAACTGCCGTCGCGACGGCGCAGGTCGAAGCTGTATTTCTTCAGCAGGTACCAGTTGTCCGAGAGGGTTTCTTCGGCGGTGATGCGCACGGGGCTGTTATTCATGTGTGGGCCTTTGCAGGTGGGGCAGGTTCAAGCCATCCACCCTATCAACCCGCACGAGGATTGTTCAATGCTGTAACACTTTCATCGGCCACGATCGTCGCATTAATGCCTGCCCGCCCAGGCCATCTGGTAAAACCCGTGCTTCACCTTTGTTCTGGAACCTTCATGTCTTCTGCTTTTATACCTCGCCGGGGCCTGCGCTGGTTTGTCTGGCTGTGCATGGCGGTGTTGATTGTCGGCCTGCCAGTCGGCTGCGCCGTGCTGCAACACAAAGAGCGCGAACTGGTATTTCGCATCGAGCCGGGAACCGCCGGCTGGTACACCGGCCTGCCCAAGGCGGTGCAGGAATTTGAACTCAAGCCCGCCAGTTTCAAAGCAGGGCAAAACATTCATGGCTGGTGGTACCCGGCAGCCAACAAAGACGCGCCCGCTATCCTCTACTTGCACGGAGTACGCTGGAACCTCACGGGCCAATTGTTTCGCATCGAGCAATTGCATGCCCTGGGCTTTTCGGTCCTGGCCATCGACTATCGCGGCTTTGGCCAAAGCCAGGGCGACCTGCCCTCGGAAGCCACGGTGTACGAGGACGCGCGCATTGCCTGGGAACGTTTCCAGACCCTGCAACCAGACCCCGGCAAACGTCTGATCTACGGGCACTCCCTGGGGGGCGCGGTCGCCATCGACCTCGCCGCCGAGCTGGGCAAGCAGGTGCCGCTGCCGGTGCGCGGGCTGGTGATCGAGTCCACCTTCACCTCCCTGGCGGATGTCGCCACGGCCGTTGCCAACACCTCATTGCCGGTGCGCTGGTTGCTGTCGCAGAAGTTCGATTCCATCGACAAGATTGCCGACATCCACATGCCGCTGCTGGTGGTCCACGGCCTCGACGACCGCTACGTACCGCCGCGTTTCAGCCAGCAGTTGTTCGAAGCCGCCCAGCAACCCAAGCACCTGTTGCTGGTGCCAGGCGCCAGCCACAACAACAGCATGAACCTGGCCGGGCGCAGTTATGGCCAGGCGCTGGAAAACCTGATGCGCACAAAGATGCCCGCCCAGGTGGTGACACACTCCACAGGCCGCGATAACGCCTCATAAATTCGCTTTTCGGCACTGGGTTCGCGCTTGGCTGTCAAGCGCAAACCCTGGCCATGCTGGCCCGAAATGCAAGTTGATCAAATAATGATCTTCGCGGAAATCGCCAACGCTGTCGGGCCTTCGCAAAGTTATCCACAGAGATACCCACGGTTTTCGTGGACAACTCTTTTTATATTTTTGCGTTTTTTTTGCTCAAGCCGTGCTTCCAGGAAAGGTACCGGGCAACAGGATTTCGCGATTCACCTCGCGTATATCCTTATAGCCACAGAGCGCCATGGACACGTCCAGTTCGCGGGCGATGATATCAAGCGCCTTGGTCACGCCCGCCTCGCCCATCGCCCCCAACCCATACAAATGCGGGCGGCCGATCATGGTGCCCTTGGCGCCCAGTGCCACGGCCTTGAGCACGTCCTGGCCGGAACGGATCCCCCCATCGAGCCACACTTCAATGCGGTTGCCCACGGCTTCAACAATCGCCGGCAATTGGCTGATGCTCGACGGCGCGCCATCGAGCTGACGGCCACCGTGGTTGCTCACCACCAGCGCATCGGCACCGCAATCGGCCGCCAAGCGTGCATCCTCCACATCGAGAATGCCCTTGATGATCAGCTTGCCGCCCCAACACTTTTTGATCCACGCCACATCGTCCCAACTCAGGCGCGGGTCAAACTGCTGGGCGGTCCACGACGACAGCGAACTCATGTCGGCCACGCCCTTCACATGCCCGACAATATTGCCAAAGCCGCGCCGCTGAGTACCCAGCATGCCCATCACCCAGCGCGGCTTGGTCATCATGTTGAGAATGTTCGGCAGGGTCAGCTTGGGCGGCGCGGACAGGCCGTTGATCAAGTCCTTGTGGCGCTGCCCCAGAATCTGCAAATCCAGGGTCAGCACCAATGCATCCACCCCGGCAGCCTTGGCGCGCTCGATCAACTGCTCGATAAAACTGCGGTCGCGCATCACATACAGCTGGAACCAGAACGGCTGGCCGACATGCTCGGCGATGTCTTCCAGCGAACAGATACTCATGGTCGACAAGGTGTAGCGCAGCCCGAACGCAGCAGCGGCACGGGCAGTGAGGATTTCGCCATCGGCATGCTGCATGCCCGCCAGGCCAGTCGGCGCCAGCGCTACGGGCATGGCCATGTCCTGGCCGATCATGCTGGCGCGGATCGAACGCTCGTCGATATTGCGCGCCACCCGTTGGCGGAATTTGATACGTGCAAAATCCGTTTCGTTGGCGCGGTAGGTGCTCTCAGTCCAGGAGCCGGAATCGGCGTAGTCGTAGAACATGCGGGGCACACGCTTTTGCGCCAGCTTGCGTAAGTCTTCGATGGTTGTGATCAACGGCATCGGGTCACCTCTCCCTGAACTGAACACAGAGAGTAACCGGCAGGCGCGTGGGCAACCAGCCGTTGCGTTTAGATGGGCTGGCGATTAATCTCGCACAAACCCGCAATAAAGCGCATAAACATGCACAACATCCATCAAGCCATCGACCTGCCTTCCCTGCGCAAGCAGAAGATTCTGTTGTTGCTGGAACGCGACGGCAAGGTCACCGCCTCCGAGTTGGTCGAGCATTTCGCCGTGTCCCAGGACACCATCCGCCGCGACCTCGGCGAACTCGCCGCCGCCGGCCTGTTGCAACGCGTACACGGCGGCGCCCTGCCCCGGCCCAAGGATACCGGCAAGGATTTCTTTACCCGTGTCGGCGAGACCAACGAGGTCAAGCGCCACCTCGCACGCGTGGCCGCTGGCCGGGTTGAAGACGGCCAGATCGTGCTGTTCGATTCCGGCTCCACCACCTTGCAGATCGCGCAGTGCTTGCCCCCTGCACTGCACCTTACCGTGGTCACCCCCTCACCGATGATCGCCATCGCCCTGGCCGACCATCCGCACGTGAAGATCATCCTGGCCGGCGGCCAACTCAACCCAGCCACCCTCTCCACCGGCGGCCATGAAGCGGTGCGCCTGATCCAGAGCGTGAAGGCCGACTTGTTGTTCACAGGGGTTTGCGCACTGCACCCGCAAGTGGGCATCACCTCGCTGCACTTTGGTGAAGTGGCCGTCAAGCAAGCCTTGCTCGACAGCGCGTCCCACGTCATCGCCGTGACCACCTCAGACAAGCTCGGCGCAGTGGAACCCTTTGTGGTTGCGCCGTGCAGCCGTATTCATACGCTGATTACCGAGTGGGACGCGCCGGATGTGCAGGCGTATGAACAGTTAGGGCTGCAGGTGCAGCGAGTGGACGTGCAGTGATGCAACCCTTGTGTAGGAGCGAGCTTGCTCGCGAAAAACGTCAACGATAACGCGGTCTTCCTGAATGAACGCGGCGCCTGAGCGTTTTTCGCGAGCAAGCTCGCTCCTACAAAAAGGGCAAGCCAGCCATCTAGAAACGGTAACCACGATGCGAAGCGAGCCGCTCTTGATCTTGCTCTTGATCTGCTTTTGATCTTAAGCGCCCCG
>NZ_LYSO01000197.1:0-4451 GCF_001728935.1 Pseudomonas sp. AP42 | reverse complement strand
CGGGGCGCCTAAGATCAAGAGCAGATCAAGATCAAGAGCGGCTCGCTTCGCATCGTGGTTAGCGTTGATCGAGTTGCGTGGAGACCTACGATTCTCGCAGTCAAGCCAGCTCCCACAGTGTTCAGTGCTGTGCCTTAGATCGGGTTGGGGCAGTCGATGAACAGGTGCTCCAGGGCAAAGCGTCGCGCCAGGTAGTCGCCTAACGCCTGCACGCCATAGCGTTCGGTGGCGTGATGGCCGGCGGCGATGAAGCTGATGTTGTTTTCCCGGGCGCTGTGGAAGGTCTGTTCGGACGCTTCACCGCTCAGGTACAAATCGACACCGGCGGCAATCGCCTGGTCGATGTAGCCCTGGCCGCCACCGGTACACCAGCCGACGCGGCGAATCATCTCGCTGCCTTCGATCAGCAGCGGTTCGCGGCCCATCACGTCCTGCACGCGGCGGGCGAAGTCACGGGGTGACAGAGGCTCGGCCAGGGAGCCGACCAGGCCGACGACTTTGGGGTTGCCAGGGTCCAGCGGGCCTTCGACGGTGATGTCCAGGTGGCGAGCCAGTTGCACGTTGTTGCCAACATCGGCGTGCAGGTCCAGGGGCAAGTGGTAGGCCAGCAGGCTGATGTCATGCTTGAGCAGGGTTTTGAGGCGGCGCTGCTTCATGCCGGTGATGCAGGGGTTTTCGCCCTTCCAGAAGTAACCGTGGTGCACCAGCACCAGGTCGGCCTTGGCTTCGACGGCGGCGTCCAGCAGGGCTTGGCTGGCGGTCACGCCGCTGACGATGCGCATCACTTGGGGCCGGCCCTCGACCTGCAGGCCGTTGGGGCAGTAATCGGCAATTTTGGCGCTGCCGAGGTAGCGGTCGGCTTCCTCGACGAGGGTAGTAAGGGGCACGGCCATAAAAGACTCCTAAATATCCCGTTCGCAGGCGTCGCAGCCTCGTATAATGCGCGACATTATGGGCGCTCTCCCGCCCCCTGCAACCTGTCAGGACTTACTTGATGCTCAAGGCACTGCGTTTTTTTGGATGGCCATTGTTGGCTGGCGTGCTGATCGCGATGCTGATTATCCAGCGTTATCCCCAGTGGGTGGGCCTGCCCACACTGGATGTGAACCTGCAACAGGCACCGCAGACCAACACGGTGGTGCAGGGTCCGGTGACCTATGCCGACGCCGTAGTCATTGCCGCGCCGGCGGTGGTCAACCTGTACACCACCAAAGTCATCAACAAGCCCGCGCATCCGTTGTTTGAAGACCCGCAATTTCGCCGCTATTTCGGTGACAACGGCCCCAAGCAGCGCCGCATGGAATCCAGCCTCGGCTCCGGTGTGATCATGAGCCCTGAAGGCTACATCCTCACCAACAACCACGTGACCACCGGCGCCGACCAGATCGTGGTGGCCCTGCGTGACGGCCGCGAAACCCTGGCCCGCGTGGTGGGCAGCGACCCGGAAACGGATCTGGCGGTACTCAAGATTGATCTGAAGAACCTGCCGGCCATCACCCTCGGCCGCTCCGACGGTTTGCGCGTGGGCGATGTGGCGCTGGCCATCGGCAACCCGTTCGGGGTGGGGCAAACGGTGACCATGGGCATCATCAGCGCCACCGGGCGCAACCAGTTGGGCCTTAACAGCTACGAAGATTTCATCCAGACCGACGCGGCGATCAACCCCGGCAACTCGGGCGGTGCGCTGGTGGACGCCAATGGCAACCTGACTGGCATCAACACCGCGATTTTTTCCAAGTCTGGCGGTTCACAGGGCATTGGCTTTGCGATCCCGGTGAAGCTGGCGATGGAAGTGATGAAGTCGATCATCGAACACGGCCAGGTGATTCGTGGCTGGCTGGGCATTGAAGTACAGCCCTTGACCAAGGAACTGGCCGAGTCATTCGGCCTGACCGGGCGTCCAGGCATCGTGGTGGCGGGGATCTTCCGCGACGGCCCGGCGCAGAAAGCCGGCCTGCAGCTGGGCGATGTGATCCTCAGCATCGACGGCGCGCCAGCGGGTGATGGCCGCAAGTCGATGAACCAGGTGGCGCGGATCAAGCCGACCGACAAGGTGGCGATCCTGGTGATGCGCAACGGCAAGGAGATCAAACTGTCGGCGGAAATCGGCCTGCGCCCACCACCGGCCACCGCGCCAGTGAAAGAAGAGCAATAACCGTCGCGACCCAAGCGCCCGTTCACGGGCGCTTGTAAGGCTATATTTCTTAGCGATTCATTCTCATTAGGCATGTTATATTGTTTCAATATCGCTATTGGAACGCTCTATCATGTCGTCTCGAAAGTTTGTGCCCTTGGCCGGCCTGGCCCTGGGTTTGCTGCTCGACCCTGCCTACGCCGAAGAAAACACCCTGGAACTGGACACCATCAGCGTCACCTCCGACGCCTATGAATCCGCCACCGGCCCGGTCGACGGCTACCGTGCCACCCGCTCTGCCAGTGCGACCAAGACCGACACGGCGTTGCGCGACATCCCGCAATCGATCAGCGTGATTCCGGCCACGGTACTCAAAGACCTGGGCAGTACCAGCGTGGAGCGCGCCCTGGAATTCGCCGGCGGTGTGTCCAAGCAAAACAACTTCGGCGGCCTGACCCTCTACGAATACAGCGTGCGCGGCTTCACCACGTCCGAGTTCTACCAGGATGGTTTCAGCGCCAACCGTGGCTACCCCAGCACCCCGGACGCAGCGAATATCGAACGCATCGAAGTGCTCAAGGGCCCCGCCGCCAGCCTGTATGGGCGTGGCGATCCCGGCGGCACGGTGAATATCGTCACCAAGAAACCCCAGCCCGAGGCCTTCACCACCCTGCAGACCAGCGCCGGCAGTTGGGACCGTTACCGCACCGCGCTGGATGTGAATACGCCGCTGGACAGCGAGGGGCGTGTGCTGACGCGAGTGAACCTGGCCGTTGAAGACAACCACAGCTTTCGCGATCACGTCGACGCCAAGCGCGTGTTCGTCGCGCCCTCTTTCAGTTGGCAGTTAGACCCGGACACCACCCTGCTGGTGGAAAGCGAGTTCGTGCGCCACAGCTCCACCTTCGACCGGGGCATCGTCGCCAACACCGGCATGTCCCATTCCACCTTCCTCGGCGAGCCCAACGACGGCAATATCCGCAACCACAACAATCGCATCCAGGCGGCATTGGAACACCACCTCAACGACGCCTGGAAACTGCGCCTGGCCAGTCATTACAAGCAGGGCAGCCTGTGGGGCGATGCTTCGGAAAGCCGTGCGCTGAACCCAGACGGCCACAGCGTCAACCGCCGCTACCGTGAGCGCTCCACCGGTTGGCATGACAGCATCACCCAGCTGGAACTGCGCGGGGTGTTCGATATCGGCAGTTGGCAACACGAACTGTTGATTGGTACCGAATACGAGGATTACCGCAAGAAAGAGCGCGTGACGGCGATCGCTGGCGACTACCCCATCGACATTTACAAGCCGGTGTACGGCCATCCCAAACCCAACGGCACACGCTCCGGCACCGACGTCTTCGAACAAACCAAAAGCCACGCACTGAACCTGCAGGACCAGATCATCTTCACCGACCGCCTGCGCGGCATGATCGGTGCGCGCTTCGAGCACTTCGAACAAAGCACCGACGACTTCACCCGCAACCACGCCAAGAGCCGCCAAACCCACGACGCCTTCACTCAACGTGCCGGCCTGCTCTACCAGCTCACGCCAGAAGTCGGCGTATTTGCCAACGCCTCCACCTCGTTCAAGCCAAATAACGGCCTGGATGCTGGCGGCAAGTCCTTCAAGCCCGAAGAAGGCGTGGGTTACGAGGTGGGAATCAAAAGCGAACTGTTTGACGACCGCCTCAGCGCCACGCTTGCGGCCTTTCATATCGAAAAGGAAAACGTGCTGACCCTCGACCCGGCGACCAACCTCAACCGCGCCATGGGCAAGGCCCGTAGCCAGGGGTTCGACCTGCAAGTAACCGGGCAAGTGACCGACGCCGTGCGCGTGATCGGCGCCTTGGCTTACATCGACGCCGAAGTGACCAAGGGCGACAAAACCATCCCCACGGGCAGCCGCATTCTCGGCGTGGCCAAGCGCAGCGGCAGTGTGTTGGGCGTGTATGAATTCCAGGACGGCGCATTGCGTGGCTCAGACCTGGGCGCAGCGTTCACCTATGTGGGTGACCGCTCAGGCGAAGCCGGCACAGGCTTCGAACTGCCCGCCTACCACACCGTGGATTTACTGGCCCATTACAAGGCCACGCAGAACGTGACGGTGGGGCTGAACCTCAACAACCTGTTCAATGAAAAGTATTACGAGCGGTCTTATAGCAACTATTGGGTCAACCCCGGCGAGCCGCGCAACTTCACGGTTAGCCTGACCCTTAATCTGTAAATACAGTCAAATTGTGGGCTGGCTCGCCTGCGATAGCCATAGATATCGACACAACGCTGTCGCAATCAACGGTAACCACGATGCGAAGCG
>NZ_LYSO01000196.1:0-4494 GCF_001728935.1 Pseudomonas sp. AP42 | reverse complement strand
CGGGGCGCCTAAGATCAAAAGCAAGATCAAGAGCGGCTCGCTTCGCATCGTGGTTACCGACTGCGCCTTCAGCCCACAGAGTTGTATGTTGCGATGGCGGTGTGGCAGTCACTGCATCTGTTACTGCACTACCGCTATCGCAGGCAAGCCAGCTCCCACATTGGATCTTCTTTGCCTAGAAAGATGTGTTCCCCCCAACATTAGCCTGTGTCAGGCCATGGCTTGCGGCTGGATGCGCAACTCGCCGTCGACATCCTTGACCAGCCCACTGGCCACAAACAGCGGCGCCAGGCGTTTGTGCAGTTGCGGCTCGACGAATTCCTTCACCGTATCCAGCGCCAACACACCACTGAGCGGCAGCTCGGCCTTGGTGTACGACAACCAGGCCTTTTTCAACGCCATCAACACATCACTACCCGCCGTCGAAGCGAAGCGGCGATGCACGGGCTTACCCTCGAAGGTGAAGGTGTGTTGGAACTCGTAGCCGCTTTCATCGCCGCCGTTGGCCGTGCAGCGCACGCAGGTGCAAGGGCCGTCGCCGAAGGCGCTGCGCAGGTAGGCGTTGAAGTCCACCACGGGCTTGAGTGACAGGCGCTTATCAACCTCGAACAGGTCCCCGGTCATTTTTTCGTCAGTGTTCAACGTCCATTTCCTCGCAGTCGGTTGCTGTGTTTCAAAGCGCGGCACAATACCAGCCGAGCGTGGGTTTGGGGATTATTTGCATCGTGGGAAAGGGTCAGCGGAAGAATTCACCGGGGGTGGAATCAAACTGCTGACGAAACGCGTTGATAAAGGCTGAGGTCGATTCATAGCCACACCCCAATGCCACATCCGTCACCCGCTCGCCTTGTTCCAGGGCGGGCAGGGCGCTTAACAGGCGCAGGCGCTGGCGCCACGCGCGGAATGTCAGCCCGGTGTCACTCAGGAACACCCGACTGAGGGTTTTTTCGCTGACTCCCAGCTTGCGGCTCCACTCGCCCAACGTGGTCTGTTGCTCGGGGTGCAGGTTGAGGCTGCGGTAGATCTGCCGCAGCCGCGGGTCGTGAGGCAGCGGCAACATCAAATCCACCTGGGGCGCGGCGGCGAGCTGGTCGAGCAGCACCTGGGCCAGGCGTCCGTCCGCCCCGTCCTCGGTATATTCCACCGGCAATTGGCTGAAGTTGCGGATCAGCTCGCGTAGCAAACTGCTCACCTCCAGCACCTGGCAACGCTCGGCGGCCCAGGCGGTGACGCTGCAATCAAGATACAAACTGCGCATTTCCGTAAGGGGCGAACTGAACACCCGATGGGGCATGCCGGCCGGGATCCACACCGCACGCTGGGGTGGCGCGACGAAACGGCCGACGCTGGTCTGGATCTCCAATACCCCGGAAATCGCGTAGGACAACTGCACCCACGGGTGGCTGTGGCGTCGCGTCAGCGCCCGATTGGGCAAGGATTCAGTGCGCCCGTACACCGGCCTAGGCAGGCTGGAAAGCCCAGGAACACTACGGCGCACGGCTTTTTCATGTCCTTTAGGCGGCATTTACTGGCTCATTGGCGTTAGTCGGTAACAGGTGGTTACGTTAGAGTCGTCGCGACGCTCTTGGCAACCCCTGGAAGAATTGCTTATGACCCGGCCCCGGTTTCTCCCCGACAACTTCACCCTCACCCTGATCGCCA
Organism: Pseudomonas sp. AP42; assembly: GCF_001728935.1. Lineage (NCBI taxonomy): Bacteria > Pseudomonadati > Pseudomonadota > Gammaproteobacteria > Pseudomonadales > Pseudomonadaceae > Pseudomonas > Pseudomonas sp. AP42. The sequence continues at coordinate 2,832 of NZ_LYSO01000196.1, read as the reverse complement.
CCGTGATCCTCGCCTCACTGCTGCCCGTCAGCGGCCAGACCGCCGTGGCGTTCGGCTGGGTCACCAACCTGGCCATCGCGCTGCTGTTTTTCCTGCACGGCGCCAAGCTGTCGCGCAAGGCCATCGTCGCCGGTGCCGGTCACTGGCGCCTGCATTTACTGGTGTTCAGCCTGACCTTCGTACTGTTTCCGTTGCTGGGCCTGGCGCTCAAGCCAGTGCTGTCGCCGCTGATCGGCACCGAGCTGTACATGGGCATGCTCTACCTCTGCGCCTTGCCGGCCACCGTGCAATCGGCGATTGCCTTTACCTCCCTGGCCCGCGGCAACATCCCGGCGGCCATCTGCAGCGCGGCGGCGTCCAGCCTGTTCGGCATCTTCCTGACGCCGCTGCTGGTAGCGCTGCTGCTCAACGTACACGGTGATGGCGGCTCCACAGTCGATGCAATTGTCAAAATCAGCGTGCAGTTGTTGCTGCCGTTCATTGCCGGGCAAGTCGCCAGCCGCTGGATTGGGGGCTGGGTCGGGCGTAACAAAGCCTGGCTGAAATTCGTCGACCAGGGCTCGATTCTGTTGGTGGTCTACGGGGCTTTCAGCGAGGCTGTCAACGAAGGCATCTGGCACCAGATCCCGCTGTGGGAATTGGGCGGCTTGGTGGTGGCCTGCTGCGTGTTGCTGGCCCTGGTGCTGGTGGCGTCTACGCTGCTGGGCAAGGCGTTTGGCTTTAATCAGGAGGACCGCATCACCATCCTGTTCTGCGGCTCGAAGAAAAGCCTGGCGACCGGCGTGCCGATGGCGCAGGTGCTGTTTGCCGGGGCGAGTATGGGGGTGTTGATTTTGCCGTTGATGCTGTTTCACCAGATCCAGTTGATGGTTTGTGCGGCGTTGGCCCAACGCTATGCCCAGCGGCCGGAGAGCATTCCTGAGTTGATGGGGCAGGTGGATCCGTGACGCACCTCTCATTGGCGGGTAAATAAGCTCAAGTTAACCGGCGTGCCGACGACTTACTTCTTAACTAACCCAAGAAGGAGTGTCGGCATGAACGTTCATCGTGTAGCGGTAATGACTGGCCTTCTGGGGCTGTGGGCAAGTACCTGCGGCGCCGCACAAACCGTGGGGCAGGGCACCATCAGGTTCAGCGGCGCCATTGTCGAGTCAGGGTGTGCGACAAATGCGCGCAGCGGTTCGGTAATGGAACTGCGCGGCTGTGCCCAATCCAGTCGTGGCAGCCGAATCGAGGTGCGCAGTGTCGCGCCGGTGGTCAGTGTCGACGCACCCCATGTGCGGCTGGTGGCGGACAGCGGCGAGGGGCGCTATTACGATCAGCGTTACGTGTTGGTAGACCGCGCCGGTAAGCTCATCCAGTCAGGCAACTACATCATTACCATGACTTCGCCTTAGGTCGTCGGGCGACGATCCGCAGCAACAGCGGTGCGAGAAACCTATAGAATGCTCGGCGGCGGCGCTTGTCCTGGGTGGCCGTTTGATCACCGTCAGAGTACCGCGCCCGTCAATGAGCCTTTCAGCCGCAACCCCCCAAGCCAACTGGCAACCGGTCATCGCCCTCGCGCTGGCCGCGTTTGTGTTCAATACCACCGAATTCGTCCCGGTCGGGCTGCTCAGCGCCATCGGCGCCAGCTTTGACATGCCCGTGGCCAGCGTCGGCCTGATGCTCACCATTTATGCGTGGATCGTGTCGCTGACCTCGTTGCCGGTGATGCTGCTGACCCGCAACGTCGAACGGCGCAAATTGCTGATCGTGCTGTTCGGCCTGTTTATCGCCAGCCATATTCTTTCCAGCGTGGCCACCAGCTTCGGCTTGCTGATGGTCAGTCGGGTCGGCATCGCCCTGGCCCATGCGCTGTTCTGGTCGATCACGGCTTCACTGGCCGTACGCCTGGCGCCAGAAGGCAAGCAGGTGCAGGCCCTTGGCTTGCTGGCCACCGGCACATCCCTGGCGATGGTGTTGGGCATTCCCTTGGGCCGTCTGTTGGGCGAGGCCATGGGCTGGCGCACTACCTTTTTGGTGATCGCCGCGTTCGCCGCCGCGCTGGTGTTCTGGCTGGCGCGCACCTTGCCGTTGCTGCCCAGCCAGAACTCCGGCTCCCTGCGCAGCCTGCCGCTATTGTTCAAGCGTCCGGCGCTGGTGGCGCTCTACGTGCTGACGGCGATGACCGTCACCGCCCAATTCACCGCCTACAGCTACATCGAACCCTTCGTCGAAGGCGTCGCCGGCCTGGGCGGCAGTGCCGTGACCCTGATCCTGTTGGTGTTCGGTGGTGCTGGCATCATCGGCTCGTTGCTGTTCAGCCTGGTGCATCGCTTCAACCCCCACCTGTTCGTGATCGGCGCGGTGTCTATCCTCGCCGCGTGCCTGGCGCTGATGCTGCCGTTGAGCGGCGCCGAGTCTTACCTGGTGGGGCTGAGCATTTTTTGGGGCATGGCGATCATGGGCTTTGGCCTGGCCATGCAGTCCAAGGTGCTGGTGCTGGCACCGGACGCCACCGATGTGGCCATGGCGATGTTTTCCGGGATCTACAACATCGGCATCGGCGGTGGTGCGTTGATGGGCAGTTGGGTCGGCAGCCACTTCGGCTTCGCCTGGATCGGCGCGGCGGGCGGTTTGCTGGCGGGGTTGGCGTTGGTGGGGTATTGCCTGGCGATTCGGCGGTTTGGGCAGGGTGGTGCCCCGGTGCCAAGCTGATCGGCCCGTATCCACCGGATAACTGCAGACTAAATGTGGGAGCTGGCTTGTCGGGTCGCCGCATCGCTGCGATGGCGGCCTGACAGCCGACACAGTCCTACCGAGTACATATCCATTCCTGCGGTAACGGCC
>NZ_LYSO01000195.1:0-4524 GCF_001728935.1 Pseudomonas sp. AP42 | reverse complement strand
GGTTACAGTTGATCGCTACAGCGTTGTGTAGATATCTATAGCCATCGCAGGCAAGCCCGCTCCCACACTTAATCCCGTTTCTTCAGTTAGAGACGTCAGCAATGGCTTGAGCCAGCAACGTCAAGCGCGTCGCATCAACCCCGGCCACGTTAGCCCGCCCCGAACTGACCATATACACACTGTGCTTCTCGCGCAGTTGCTTGACCTGCTCGGTACTCAAGCCGGTATAGGAAAACATCCCCCGCTGCGCGCCGATATGCGCAAAGCGCTCGGCCAGCCCATGGGGCGCAAGTGCTTCCACCAACCCGGAACGCAACTGGGCGATCCGCGAACGCATGGCCTCGACTTCCTCGCTCCACTGCTTTTTCAGCTGTGCATCACCGAGGATGGTCGCCACCACGGCGGCGCCATGATCCGGCGGCGTCGACCACAGGTTGCGCGCGATATTCGCCAGTTGGCTGCGTACATCGGTGAGCTTTTCAGCATCCGCCGCGCACACAATCAACGCACCTACGCGGTCGCGGTACAGGCCGAAGTTCTTCGAGCACGAACTGGTAATCAGCACTTCCGGCAGCTCGGCGGCAAACAGGCGCACCGCCCAGGCGTCCTGCTCCAGGCCATCGCCAAAGCCCTGGTAGGCAAAATCGATCAGCGGCAGCAACTGGCGTTCACGCACGATCTGCAAGACCTGGCGCCAGTCGTCCTGGGACAGGTCAAAGCCGGTCGGGTTATGGCAGCACGCGTGCAGCAATACCACGTCGCCCTTGGGCACGCCGGACAGGGTTGCCAGCATCGCCGTCACGTCCAGGCGGTTGTCGCTGCCCACGTAAGGGTAATGACTGACCTTGAGCCCGGCCTTGGCAAAAATGGTTTCGTGGATCGGCCAGGTCGGGTTGCTCAGCCACACGCCACGGCCCGGCAGGCTGTGGGCGATAAAGTCGGCACTCAGGCGCAGGGCGCCGGTGCCGCCGGGGGTTTGCGTGGCGCCAGCGCGGCGGTCACGCAGCAAGGCCGAATCAGCGCCGAGCACCAGTTCGCTGATCAGGCTGCCGAAGGCTGCATCGCCATGGCCACCAATATAGGTCTTGGTCACTTGGGTCTCGACCAGGCGCTGTTCCGCCAGTTTCACCGAGTGAGGAATCGGCGTCAGGCCTTGGTCGTCCTTATAGACACCTACGCCCAGGTCGAACTTGTTCGGGTTGGCGTCCTGAGCATACAGGTCCATCAGCCCGAGGATCGGGTCGCCAGGCACGCGACCAATGGCATCGAAATGCATTACTTGCGGCCCTCGGCAGTCTTGGCCACTTCGTCGGTGCGCGCGGCCATGATGAAGTCGTTGCGGTGCAGGCCCTTGATGGAGTGGCTCCACCAGGTCACGGTGACTTTGCCCCACTCGGTGAGCAGGCCTGGGTGATGGCCTTCGGCTTCGGAAATTTCACCCATGGCGTTGGTGAAGGCCAGGGCGAATTTGAAGTTCTTGAACAGGAAAACCTTTTCCAACTGCATCACGCCGTCGCGCACTTCGATGTTCCAGTCTGGGATCTGCTTGATCAGCACCGGCAGTTCTTCATCGCTGACTTGCGGGGCATCGGCGCGGCAGGCTTCGCAGTGGGCTTGGTTCAAGGTGGTCATGGAAGGTGTCCTGAATTCGAATGATTGAAGGTCAGTGGCGTTACCCTAAAGCAACGCGGGGCCAGGGAACAGACTCACCTGGCCTTAAAACGTAAGGTTCACGCAGCTTTGGGTTTGGGCGGAAACTTCGGTGCGTGCAAGCCCAGCTCCATACCGCGCTCGACCATGCCCATGATGTCTTCCTGGGCCACGTCGAACAGGCGCTTGAGTTCGGGCAATACGAAGTACAAAGGTTGCAGGATGTCGATGCGATAGGGGGTGCGCATCGCTTCCAGCGGGTCGAAGGCCTGGTGCTCGGGCTCGTCCGACAGGCAATACACACTTTCTTTAGGCGACGACAGAATGCCGCCACCGTAGATACGCCGGCCCTGAGGTGTGTCCACCAGGCCGAACTCGATGGTCATCCAGTACAGGCGCGCCAGGTACACCCGTTGCTCCTTGGTGGCCGCCAGGCCGAGCTTGCCGTAAGTGTGGGTAAATTCAGCGAACCAGGGGTTGGTCAGCAGCGGGCAGTGGCCAAAGATCTCGTGGAAAATATCCGGCTCTTGCAGGTAGTCCAGTTCTTCACGGGTGCGAATAAAAGTCGCCACCGGAAACTGCTTGCTGGCCAGCAATTCAAAAAAGGTCTGGAAGGGAATCAGCGCCGGCACGCGGGCGACTTGCCAGCCGGTGGTGTCGGCCAGCACCTTGTTGATTTCGCCCAGTTGGGGGATGCGGTCCAGGGGCAGGCCGAGCTTGTCGATACCGTCCAGGTATTCCTGGCAGGCGCGGCCCTCGATCACTTTCAACTGGCGAGTGATCAGGGTATTCCACACCGCGTGTTCTTCGGGCGGGTAGTGGATAAAACCTTGCGCATCGGGCTCGCGGGCCACGTAGTGCGTCTGCTTCATACGGCTCTCCTGCTAGGCATTCGTTCTTGTTATGTCCTGGGATGCCTCTATTGATAACCGGATAGGCGCAGGATTCCATCCGCCTTTAGCGGATGCATGTAGGAAAAATTACCGGTAATCGTAAAGTATTCGTTACGATAGGCCCGCTTGTCGCAGCTATAGGCTGGGAATAGCTGCCGTACTGTCACATAATCTTGACGACTATCTGCGCCCAGCGACAAAAAGACGCGGCGCCTACTCCCTTTTCGAGTTTTTCCATGCGTATCAAAGTGCACTGCCAGAACCGCATCGGCATCCTGCGGGACATCCTCAACCTGCTGGTGGAGTACGGCGTCAACGTCGCCAAGGGCGAAGTCGGCGGTGAGCATGGCAACGCCATCTACCTGTTTTGCCCCAACCTGGTGAACATGCAATTCCAGGCGTTGCGCCCGCAGTTCGAGGCGATTGCCGGGGTGTTTGGCGTCAAGCGGGTAGGGCTGATGCCCAGCGAGCGTCGGCATATGGAACTCAATGCATTGCTCGGCGCCCTGGAATTTCCGGTGCTGTCCATTGATATGGGCGGCTCCATCGTGGCCGCCAACCGTGCGGCGGCGCAGTTGCTGGGCGTACGGGTGGATGAAGTGCCCGGGATACCCCTGTCGCGGTATGCCGAAGACTTCGACCTGCCGGAACTGGTGCGCGCCAGCAAATCGCGAATCAATGGCCTGCGGGTCAAGGTCAAGGGCGACGTATTTCTGGCGGACATCGCGCCCCTGCAATCTTCCGAGCACGATGACAGCGAAGCCATGGCCGGCGCCGTGCTCACCCTGCACCGCGCCGACCGTGTCGGTGAGCGTATCTATAACGTGCGCAAGCAAGAGCTGCGCGGTTTCGACAGCATCTTCCAGAGCTCCAAGGTCATGGCCGCGGTGGTGCGTGAAGCGCGGCGCATGGCGCCGCTGGATGCACCGCTATTAATAGAAGGCGAAACCGGCACCGGCAAGGAGCTGTTGGCCCGGGCCTGCCACTTGGCCAGCCCCCGCGGGCAATCGCCGTTGATGGCGCTCAACTGTGCGGGGTTGCCCGAGTCGATGGCCGAGACCGAACTGTTTGGCTACGGCCCCGGCGCATTTGAAGGGGCGCGGGCCGAAGGCAAGTTGGGCCTGCTTGAGCTGACGGCGGGCGGTACCTTGTTTCTGGATGGCGTGGGGGAAATGAGCGCGCGCTTGCAGGTCAAGCTGCTGCGCTTTCTGCAGGACGGGTGTTTTCGCCGGGTAGGCAGTGATGAAGAGGTGTACCTGGATGTGCGGGTGATCTGTGCGACCCAGGTGGATTTGTCGGAGCTCTGCGCCCGGGGTGAGTTTCGCCAGGACCTTTATCATCGGCTGAATGTGCTGTCGTTGCATATTCCGCCATTGCGCGAATGCCTGGATGGCCTTGCGCCGTTGGTCGAGCACTTTCTCGACCAGGCCAGCCGGCAGATCGGTTGCCCACTGCCCAAGTTGGCCCCCGCCGCGATGGACAAGCTCAGCCACTACCACTGGCCGGGCAATGTGCGGCAACTGGAAAACGTGCTGTTCCAGGCGGTGTCGTTGTGTGAGGGCGGTACGGTCAAGGTTGAGCATATTCGCTTGCCGGATTATGGCGTGCGCCAGCCGCTGGGTGATTTTTCCCTGGAGGGCAGCCTGGAGGATATCGTCGGGCGCTTTGAGAAGGCGGTGTTGGAAAGCCTGTATGCCGAACACCCGAGCAGTCGCCAGTTGGGCAAGCGCCTGGGGGTGTCCCACACCACCATTGCCAACAAGCTGCGTGATTACGAAGTGCTCAAGGCTGATCGCAGTTAAAACGGTGGGAGCTTGCTCCTGTGACGGCCGGCGCTGATCTAACTGACGCACCGCGATCCAAATGTGGGAGCTGGCTTGCCTGCGAAGACGGCCTAACAGTCAACACAGTTGGAATGGGTACATATCCGATATTTAGGTAGCGGCCACTTAGGGTTCCGCCCTGACGGCGGCTCACTTTT
>NZ_LYSO01000194.1:0-4711 GCF_001728935.1 Pseudomonas sp. AP42 | reverse complement strand
TAGCTCCCACAGGGGATCGGCGGTGTATGCGCAATTCAGCCTTGCACCATCAGCATATCCTCAAAGAACCCACCGACCGACTCAGTGGGATGGCACAGCTGGATCTCCAATACCCAGGCCATTTCACTGGGCGAGATCTCCAGGTCAGCCAACTCTTTGCTCTCGAACAATGCATGGGGGAAATCTGCAAGGCGGTGCCCTGCCAGGTTGCGTGCCAATCTCCAGCCTTTGGACAGGGCGCTCTGCTCGGCAAAGTCGTAGAGTTCACGTCCGGTCAGGCCACGCAGCCACGCTTGGCGCGTTTCATCGAAGACTTCATGCAAGGCCGTTGTACAGGCCTGATGCAAAGGCCCATCGCCAAACACAAACGTATCGCCATAGTCCCCTTCGTAGCCATCCCACACCGGGCCAAGATCGACCACGGCAATATCATCAGCCCGCAGCCTGCGCTGACGATCTATGCCCTCGCGCGGTGGGCGAACGGTGTCAGCGCCAAAACGAATGTAGGTCGGATGCCAGGTGTGCGAAGCGCCCATGGCCTGCAGTTGCCTCGCCGCCATCTCAAGGGCCTCACCGGTAGTCATGCCAACTTTCAACTGGCTGGCAATCGCCGCCAGGGCACGTATGGATTTTTCCCGCGCTGCCAGCATGCCGTCCAGGGAATAGCGCGGGCCGACTTTCTCCCAGACCGGGTCGAACGACAGGGAAACCGTTTCCGCACTTGACCGACCACTGGCAACAAACGCCTCCGCGATAAACCGGTGGCTCGGCAACCCCGCTTCAAGGCAATGGGCCCGCACCTGGCCGAGCATTGCAGCGTTGCCGCACGCATAGACCTGGGCCTGTTCCCACTGATGCCCATGACTCATTGCAACCTCTTGCACTCTGCCCTCGGAGGACCGCACGGGATGCCAGCGAAAACGCGGATACTCAACCATCAAGTCGTCGAGGAAGGCGCTGTCATAAAAATCCGCCGATTGCGCGCCGCCCCAATACAACGTCAGTTCGACATCGCGCTTGAGCGCGGTCAGCAGGATAGGCTTGATGCCCGCATAACCAGTGCCCGTGGCAAATAACACCACGGGCGCCGTCTCATCATCCTGCCAGGTACAGGCACCAAACGGCCCTTCCACGTGCAGACGCTCACCAACGGCGAGGCCACCTAGGATACCCTCGGAAAAGTAACCGCCACTCACCCTGCGAATCTGGAAGACCAACCGCCCATCGTCCTCGTCGGGCAGGTTGGCAATCGAGAAGCAGCGCGTGTCACCGTCCGCCAGGTGGAACTTGAGGTATTGGCCAGCGCGCACCGCCACTGCGGTTTCGGGCATCAATACCAACTCGATCACATCGGGGCCGAGCGCACGCTTGCTGTGAACCTGCGCCGCCACTCCCAGCGCGGGCGTATCCAGCGACCAGCCGGGAATATGCAGGCGCATGTCGCCACAGGCGTGGCTCTGGCATAACAACATTTCATTGGCTGCCAAAGGATAAGAAGGTACCGGCGCACCCGGCGCCAGGCGCTTGGCCCGGTATTCACCTTCGGCCACCACCACCTTGCACGAACCGCAGGCACCACGCCGACAGGAGAACGGCACGGCCAGGCCACTGGCGAGCATGGCGTCGAGCAACAGTTCGTCGCCCGCCTCAAAGGTTTTCCCCGAGGGCGACAGTTCGATGACATGACGTGTATTCATAACAACCTCGGGATAAGTGAGGCCTGATTGTTGCGCTAGACTAGGCCCATTAAAACCTCCAGATTTGGATACTTCAGATGGTCCAGATGCGCAAATGGCGCCCCTTGCTGCGGCTTGAAGAAGGCACCCACCAAGCGTCCTACCGCAAGATTGCCGAAGGCTTGGTCAGTGCCATCCTCGACGGCCGCCTGCCACCTGGGACATTGCTGCCAGGCACGCGGGAAATGGCGCAGTTGCTCGACGTCAACCGCAAGACGGTGATCCTGGCCTACGAAGAAGCCATGACCAAGGGCTGGCTGGTCAGCGAGCCGCGCCGTGGCACCTTCGTCAATGCGCAGCTGACACCCAAACAACTGCCCAGCGTTACGCAACCGTCTTTCGCGCCGCCGTTGCTGGAGCAACCGCTGGTACCCTATTTCACCCATAACGCCCAAGTGGTCGCTCTACAGCATCGGCGCGATGCGCTGTTTTTCGACAACGGCACCAGCGACCACCGCCTGCTGCCCCAGGCCGTTTTGCACCGTTACTATCGCCACGCACTGCGCAACAGCTTCGCCTCCAATACCGTGCGCTACGGCAGCGAAGGCACCGGCTATCACCTGCGCTGCGCCTTGGCCGAGATGCTGCGCAACAACCGTGGGCTGACGGTCACTGCCGAAAATATCTGCCTGACCCAGGGCACCCAGATGTCCCTGTACCTGAGCGCCAGCCTGCTGCTCAAGCCCGGCGACGTGGTACTAGTGGAGCGCCTGAGCTACCCACCGGCATGGGAAATTTTCCGCAAGCTCGGCGCGCAGTTGGTCACGGTCGACATCGACGATGAAGGCTGCCGCACCGATCAGGTCGAGCGCTTATGCCGTGAGCACAATGTGCGCATGATCTACCTCACGCCCCATCACCAGTTCCCCACCACCGTGAGCCTGCATGCCGCACGCCGGCAGCACTTGCTGGCGCTGGCCGCGCAGCATGACTTCTGCATTATCGAAGAGGACTACGACCACGAATATCATTTCAGTGGTCGCCCTTACCTGCCGCTGGCCAGTGACCGTGCCCAACGCCATGTGATTTACATCGGCTCGTTGTCCAAAGTGCTAGGCTCGACGTTCCGCTGCAGCTATATCGTCGCGCCCACCTCAGTGGTTGAAGCCCTGCAGCGCAATGCCGCGCTGATGCTGGGCGATGCCGATGCGGTCGCTCAAGCTATGCTGGCAGACCTGATCAATGACGGGGAGTTGAAGAAGCATTTGCGCCGCGTGTCGAAAGAATATCGGGCGCGCCGATCCGTGCTGCGAAGCTGCCTGGACCAGGCGTTTGGCGCTCGCATACAGGTGCGCGAGCCCGAGGGGGGCTTGGCGTTTTGGGTACGTTTCGAGGAAGACATAGACGTCGATAAGTTGGCAAGCGCCGCATTGGACCACGGCGTCGTGGTGCGCAGCGGTCGTCAGTTTTCACCCAACGACCAGCCGGTAAACGCGCTGCGCCTGGGCTTTGCCTCCCTCGACCGGGACGAAATCCAGCAAGCCACGCAGCGCCTGGCCCAAGCGATGAACACCGGGGGCAGGCACTGAAAAACTTACCCAGCAGCCCCCAGGAAAGGCAGCGCCAGGTACAACTTGATCACCACGGCGTTAGCGATATCGATGAAGAACGCGCCCACCATCGGCACCACCAGAAACGCGATCTGCGAAGGCCCGAAGCGTTGCGTCACCGCCTGCATATTGGCAATCGCCGTGGGCGTTGCGCCAAGCCCGAAGCCGCAATGGCCCGCCGCCAGTACCGCCGCATCATAGTTGCGGCCCATCACCCGGAACGTCACGAAAATCGCGAACAGCGCCATCAGCAATGCCTGCGCGGCCAGCAGAATGACGATCGGCAAGGCCAGTGCCGCCAGGTCCCAGAGCTTGAGTGACATCAGCGCCATCGCCAGGAACAACGACAAACTGACATTGCCCAGCACCGAGACTTCGCGCTCGAACACCTGATGCCAGCCGAGCATCGACAGCCCATTGCGCAGTACCACACCCACGAACAGTACACACACGAACGTCGGCAATTCGAAAGCGGTGCCTTGGATGGCGGCATTCAGCAAGTTGCCGCCCTGTAGGCTGATCGCGACCAATGCCAGGGTCTCGACAAACGAAAACGCCGTGATCAGGCGCTCTTCATTCGGCTGTTCAAACCCCTTGGCCAGGCTCGATTGCGGTTGCCCAATACCTGGCACCTCGACCCGCTTGATCAGAAAACGCGCCACAGGCCCGCCGATCAGGCCTCCAAGCACCAGGCCAAAGGTCGCCGAGGCAATCGCCAATTCAGACGCCGAAGCCACGCCATACTGCTCACTGAACACCGCCCCCCAGGCCGCGCCGGTGCCATGCCCACCGGACAAGGTCACCGAACCCGCCAGCAAGCCCATCAATGGGTCAAGCCCGAGTGCCGACGCCAGCGCGATACCCATGGCGTTTTGCACCACCAGCAAGCCCGTTACCACCAGCAAAAACACCGCCAGGATACGCCCGCCTTTCTTCAGGCTGGCAAAATCGGCGTTCAAACCGATCGTGGCAAAGAACGCCAGCATCAACGGGGTTTGCAATGAAGGATCGAAGCGTACTTCGATATCGGCAAACCCGCGCAACGCCAAGAGCAGCATGGCGACCAACAGGCCACCGGCTACCGGTTCAGGAATATTGTAAGTACGCAAAAAGCCGATACGGGCCACAAGCCCGCGTCCCAGCAATAGCACCAGTGAAGCGGCAACGAGGGTTGAATAAAAATCGAGTTGAAGCATCCGGTCAGTTCTCTGAAGTGGGCAGGGAGAATGGGTGGCCAGAGTAGAGAACACAGGGCGAAAAGGCATCGACCCTACAAAAAATGCAGACTTTCCCTACAAGCCTCACAATAATAACCTACAACTGAGCTGCACCTCCCCGTAGGGATAAGTATCGATACAACTCTATAAGCCGAAGTACCCGACGGTAACCACGATGCGAAGCGAGCCGCTTGTGATCTTGATCTCA
>NZ_LYSO01000193.1:0-4727 GCF_001728935.1 Pseudomonas sp. AP42 | reverse complement strand
CGGGGCGCTTGAGATCAAGATCAAAAGCAGAGCAAGAGCAGATCAAGAGCGGCTCGCTTCGCATCGTGGTTACCGTCGGCTGTCAGACCACCACCGCAGGCTACCCACTTGAGCGGTTATTGCTGAGTGAGTTGCGTCCACAACGCCGGCGCGCCCGCCGCCTTGGCGATCGCCTCCAGCCGCGCCGCATGCTCGGCCAGGTCCTGCTCGCTGGCGCGGATGATCGGCGTCGGCTTGCGATCAGCCGGCAAGCGGCGGATTTCCGAAGGGCGGTTGCCCGAGCCCTCCGCCGAACCGCTGCCATCGGACGCATTACCGGCCAGGGACAGGCTGGTCTGCCCGCCGGTCATGGTCAGGTAAACGTCGGCCAGAATCTCGGAGTCGAGCAAGGCGCCGTGGAGTTCACGGCCGGAGTTGTCGACGCCATAACGCTTGCACAAGGCGTCGAGGCTGTTGCGTTGGCCCGGGTGACGCTCGCGGGCCATCATCAGGGTATCGAGGATCGTGCAGTGCTGGGAGATGTCCGCACGGTCGGTCTGCCCCATCAGGGCAAATTCGTTGTTGATGAAACCGATGTCGAACGCCGCGTTATGAATGATCAACTGGGCGCCGTTGATGAACTCGAAGAACTCATCGGCCACTTCGGCGAAGCGCGGCTTGCCCTTGAGGAATTCATCGGTGATGCCGTGGACGCCAATCGCCCCTTCGTCACTGTCACGGTCCGGTTGCAGGTAGACGTGGAAGTGGCGGCCGGTCAGGCGGCGCCCCATCAGTTCGACACAGCCGATTTCGATGATCCGGTGACCATCGGTCACCGGCATGCCGGTGGTTTCGGTATCGAGTACAACAGATCGGATGGCCATCAGGGTTCAGCTCTCAACGGTTCGGTACAGTTCAAGGGGCGGGATATTAGCACGCTCTGTAAACGAAGCGCCCCATGGCACCCAGCCACCGGTGAACACCCAACAGTTTTTTACAAGGTTTAGCAAACGTGCTGCTGATTCAGCTCTGCTTGTAGCCGCGCACTTCATCCACGCCACGGTTGGCCAACTGGTCGGCACGTTCGTTGCCTGGATGGCCAATGTGCCCGCGTACCCATTTCCAGGTGATGTCGTGACGGTTGCACTGCTCATCGAGCAATTGCCACAGGTCGGCGTTCTTGACCGGCTCCTTGGCCGCCGTCTTCCAGCCGCGTTTTTTCCAGTTGACCATCCACTCGTTGATGCCCTTCATCACATATTGCGAGTCGGTCACCAGCAGTACGTTGCAGCGCCGCTTGAGTTCTTCGAGGCCGCGAATGGCGCCCATCAGTTCCATGCGGTTATTGGTGGTATTGGCTTCGCCGCCCCACAGTTCCTTCTCCACGCCCTTGCACACCAGCAAGGCGCCCCAGCCACCTGGGCCCGGGTTGCCCTTGCAGGCGCCATCGGTGAAGAGTTCTACGCTATCGGTCATCGGTTATTCGGCCTGAAATCAAAAAGAGGTTTTACGGTTCGCGTTGTTCGCGGTTGACCTTGGCCAACGGCATCGGCACGAGCTTGCCGATCGGCTCGCGGCGTACTTGTTGCACCGGTCGCAGCCCGACCACGATCTTGCGTGCAACCAATAAATAGAAGCCGCCACCCGACAGCTGCCAGGCCCCTGCGCGGCGTTCCCAACCGGCCAGGCGGCCCTGCCACTTGGCTGTCGCAAGCGGCGGACGATAGCACCCGAAGCGGCGTTTCTCCAGCGCGAAGCCCAGCAGGTTGAGCCAGTCGCCCACCCGTGATGGCGCGATGCAACGCGCCTGGCGCAGTCCGTCATGGGCGAACACACGGCGCAGGCCCCAACTGCTCCAGGGGTTGATGCCGACAATCAGCAAATGGCCACCAGGGCGCACGCTGCTGGCCGCTTCGCGCAGCAAACCGTGGGGTGACAGGCAGAAATCCAGGCCATGCTGCAACACCACCACATCGGCGGCGTGTTCGCTCAAGGGCCAGGCCTGTTCCTCGCAGACGATTTCCACCCCCGGCAACGGCGCGCCCAGGCGCACATTGCGTTGCACCTGCGGCGCCGAGGGCGGCGTGTCGGCTGACGGACCGTAATGCACCAGGTAGCCACCAAAGAACCGGCCCAGCTCGTCTTCGAGCATGCGCCGCTCTTCTTCCAGCAAAAACTGCCCAATCGGCCCGGACAACCATTCGCGGGCCGCGCTGATCAGGGCCAGCCACTCAGGATCGGCCTGGGCGAACGCTTTATCAGTCATTGCATTCTCCAACTCGCCTAGACGTTCTAAGATGCACCAATGTGTTCAGCTTGGCGAATCGAAGAATGATACAGATCAGTGCCCTACCCGCCTTCACCGACAACTACATCTGGTTGTTACAAGACCCCGCCACCCAGCGCTGCGCCGTGGTCGACCCCGGCGATGCCGCGCCAGTGCTGGCCTGGCTCAAGCAGAATGCGGCGTGGACCCTCAGCGACATCCTGGTCACCCACCATCACCATGATCATGTAGGCGGTGTCGAGCAACTGAAAAATGCCACCGGCGCCAAGGTCTACGGCCCGGCCAACGAAAAGATCCCGGCGCGGGATGTGGCCTTGCACGATAACGACCGTATCAGCGTGCTGGGCTGGGACTTCGACGTGTACGCCGTGCCAGGCCATACCCTGGGCCACATCGCCTTTTACCACCAAGGCGTATTGCTGTGTGGCGATACCTTGTTTGCTGCCGGCTGCGGTCGCCTCTTTGAGGGCACGCCCGAACAGATGTACAGCTCCCTGGAACGCCTGGCCGCCCTGCCCGCCGATACGCAGGTGTACTGCACCCACGAGTACACACAAAGTAACCTCAAGTTTGCCCAAGCCGTGGAGCCGCACAACGCCGACATCGCCGAACGGGTGGAAAATGTCGCCCAACTCCGCGCCCGTGGCGAGATGACGCTGCCATCCAACCTGGCCCTGGAAAAACGTACTAACCCATTTTTGCGCACCGCTGAAACATCCGTTAAACAAAAAGCGGACGAACGGAACGGCCGCGACAACCGCTCTGGGGCCGAGGTGTTTGCTAGCTTGAGGGCTTGGAAAGATAAGTTCTAACCAGATGCAATCTGATACGTAATTTCTGAATGGTTGACCGGAACCACAGCGCTTTCTAGAATCGCCCGACATTTTTGCCCGGAACTTACTTCCAGCCAATGTCGTCATCTATTCGTAAATCCATTTCTTCAGACGCATTGACCCGCCTGGCTCAAGCCGTGGCGGTGGCCGTTTCCGCAACTCTGGCGGGCTGCCAATCGACTCATTACGCTGCACAATCCACCGTGCAACCCAAACCGAATCTTGCTGCCAAGATCAAGCAAAAACCTATTTGGCTATCAGAGAAGCCTAGCCCCGAAGTGCCCCAGGATGTCTGGGAACGCATGCGTCGGGGCTTTCAATTGCAGGACGGTGTCGGCGTCAACCCGCGTATCGAGCAACAGCGCCTGTGGTTCGCCAGCAACCCGTCCTTTCTGGAGAATGCCGGCGAACGCGGCAGCCTCTATATTCATTACATCGTCGAACGCCTTGAAGAACGCAACATGCCCCTGGAGCTGGCGCTCCTGCCAGTGATTGAAAGTGCCTACAACCCAATGGCCTATTCGCGCAGCGATGCGGTCGGCTTGTGGCAGTTCATTCCCTCCACCGGGCGCTACTTCAACCTGCGCCAGACCCGCGCCTACGACGGCCGCCGCGACATCACCGCCTCCACCACCGCCGCCCTGGACTATCTGACACGTCTGCATGACATGTTCAACGGCGACTGGCTGCTGGCCCTGGCGGCTTATAACGCCGGCGAAGGCACGGTCAGCCGGGCAATCGAGCGCAACGAAAAACTCGGCCTGCCCACCGATTACTGGAACCTGCCCCTGCCCCAGGAAACCAAGGACTATGTGCCCAAGTTCCTGGCCTTGTCCCAGGTGGTACTGGCGCCTGAAGCCTACGGCGTCAACCTGAACCCGATTGCCAACACGCCGTACTTCGAAGTGGTTGGAGTCAAGCAAAGCATGGACCTGTCACGGGTTGCCGCGCTGGCCGAGATCGACGAAGACGAGCTGTTCCAGCTCAACCCGGCCTTGAAACAACGCACCACCCTGGACGGCCCCCAGCATCTGCTGGTGCCGACCTCCAAGGCCCAGTTGCTGACCAGCACCCTTTCGACGATGAAGCCGGAAGAATTGCTGAGCATGCGCCCGAAAAAGCCGGTGTTCGACGAAGTCGAGACCAAGGCCGTTGCAGGGCGCACCCGCAACTACAAGGTACGCAGTGGCGACAACCTCACGCTGATCGCCAAGGCCAACAAGGTCGATGTGCATGACCTGCAGCGCTGGAACAAGCTCAACGGCCAGGCCCTCAAGGTCGGCCAGACCCTGGTGATGCAGGACACGCGCAAAGTTGCGGCGAAAAAACCGGTGCAGTACAAGGTCAAGAAAGGTGACTCGCTGTACATGGTGGCAAAGCGCTTCAACGTTGAGATGCAACATCTCAAGCGTTGGAACCCGCGCACCGGCCAGGCACTGAAGCCAGGCCAGATGCTGGTGGTTTCCGGGCCGCGCTAAGGCCTCAGGCATTGTGGGGAACCCATGTGGGAGCGGGCTTGCCCGCGAAGGCGGCCTGACAGCCGACCAGAACGTTGGGTCTGACCGGGTATATATCCGTTATTTAGGTAACGGCCACTTAGGGGTCCGCCCTGACGGCGGCTCACTTTT
>NZ_LYSO01000192.1:0-4880 GCF_001728935.1 Pseudomonas sp. AP42 | reverse complement strand
TCGCCGTCAGGGCGGAACCCTAAGTGGCCGTTACCTAAATAACGGATATGTACCCGGTCCAACTGTGTTGACTGTTAGGCCGCCTTCGCAGGCAAGCCAGCTCCCACATTTGGACTGCGGCGCGTCAGCTAGATCAGCGTCGTACCGAAGTGGTGTAGATACCGATGGCCATCCCAGGCAACCCAGCTCCCACACCGAATGGTGTCCACCGCGATTTTTATGGTCTTCAATCACCCCGCTGAATACTTCTTCAACAACCGCCAACCACAGGTCTAGGGTGACGCAACAATAAAAACAGCAGGATGCAGCAATGACCGCCATGACCCGCTGCCTGGACCGTCCTGGATGCATGCCACGGCTGTCCGCCCACCACCTGTTGCGTCCGCGCTTGTCACAGCCTTTGCTCGCGGCGCAGGCGCGTGTGAAGTTGCTGTGCGCGCCCGCTGGCAGTGGCAAGAGTGCACTGCTCGCCGAGTGTGCACTGCAGGCGCCGGCGGGGTGCCAGGTTCATTGGGTGCCGCTCCATGGCGCAGCACTCAGCCCGTTGGAGTTGTGCACACGGCTGGCGCAGCACCTGGGCCTGGTGTTTGTCGATGAAGCCACCTTATTGCTCGACCTCAGCCACTGGCCCAAGCCTGTGTGGCTGTTTCTGGATGATTTCTGCCGCCTGCCGGCCCCCGAATTGGACGCGTTGCTCGACCGTCTGCTCAGCGCCAGCAGTGCGCAACTGACGTGGTGGCTGGGTGCGCGGCGGCGCCCGGTGTGCAACTGGCCGCGCCTGTTGCTGGAGGACGAATTGCTGGAATGCAGTGAGTTGTCGTTCCACGCTGCGGAGGTCCAGGCACTGCTCGCCCCAGGGCAGAGCGGTGACAGCGTGATGCAGTTCAGCGGCGGTTGGTGTGCCGGTGTACGCATCGCCGCGCTGGGCGATAACCACCCCGACAAGACCTTGCTGGATTACCTGCAACACGAACTCTTCAGTACCTTGCCGACGCCATTGGTCGAAGCCTGGCACGTATTGGCCCACCTGCCACGCTTCAACCCAGGCTTGTGTGAACACCTGTTCGGCCATGGTGACGGCGAACAGTACCTGCGCGAGCTACAAGCACTCGGTGCATTTATCCAGCCCTGGGAAGGCACCGGCGACTGGCTGCAGGTGTTTGCACCGCTGACGCGACTGCTGCGCGACGAACCCTGGCCGGCCAAGCGTTCGTGGCACCGCCGCGCCTGCCAATGGTTCAGCGCCGAGCGCGACTGGCAAGCCGCCTTCGAGCAGGCATTGCTGGCGCAGGAATATGAAGTGGCGGTGAACCTGTTGCAGCACTTCAGTTTCGAGGACCTGTTTCGCCAGCAGAACGCCGTGCTGCTGTTGCGCCTGCATGAACAGCAGGGCGATGAACTGATGTTGGGCTCGGCGCAGTTGGTGGGGCTGCTCACGGCCGCGTTGTTGTTTGCCGGGCGCTTCGAACAGGCAGCCTTGTGCATCGAGCAACTGGCCCGCTTTGCCCCGCAACCGACGGCCGCCGCGCAACGCTATCTGCTGGCGCGCTGGCAGGCGCAATGGGGCTGGTTGCTGCATTTGAGCGGCGATGCTGAACGCTCCAGCGAGCATTTTCTGGAAGCCCTGCAAGCGCTGCCCGACAGCGCCTGGACATCGCGTCTGATGTGCCTGTCTGGCCTGACCCAGCAAGCCTTGCTGCGCGGTGAGTTGGAGGCCGCCCAACGCTTGAACCGTGAAGCGCTGTGTCTGGCTCGGTCCCACGGTTCACTGGTATTGGAGGCCCTGCTGGAGTTGGATCACGCCCAGTTGTTGGAACAGCGTGGCGCACCGTACCGGGCGCAAAGCCTGTTGGAAACGGTGCAAGCGATGTTGGCCGGGCAACGGCTCACCGCCGGGCCGTTGGTGGGGCGTATTGTCCTGCGGCGCGGGCATCTGGCCTTGCGTCAGGGCCAGGACGGCCTGGCCGCCGAATGTTTCGAGGCTGGCTTGAGCATGTGCCAGCAGAGCCAGGACAAGCGCGTGCTGTATGGCTTTCTGGGCCTGGCGCTGTTGGCTGCCAATCGTGGCGACTACGCCCAGGCGTTCATTCAGTTGCGCGACGCCGAGCGCCTGATGCAGCAGCGCCATGTGCCCGACACGGTGTACCGCGCGGTACTGCTGTTGGTCAGCGGGCACTTCTGGTTGCAGCAAGGCCGCGCCGAATTGACGGTGCAAGCCGTGCGCCGGGTGTTACGCCACTTTCGCGGGCCTTGCGCCAAGCAGGCACCGCCGGCCACCTTGGAACTGATCCCGCGCCTGGAATATTTGCTGGTGCTGGCCGAGGTCAAGCTGGGCTGTGCCGAGCAACCCATCGCACGGCTCAACGCCTTGCTCGACACCTCACGGCAACGCGGCATGCTGTGCCTGGAAACCGAATTGCACCTGGTGCTGGGTGAAGTGACCTGGCAACTCGGCGACCCGGCGTTGGCGCGCCGGTCGCTGCAAGCTGGCTTGGCGCTGGCGGAGCGTTGCCAGGTGCAGCAGGCGGTCCGCGAGTTGCGTTTGCGCGCGCCGGGGCTTTTAAGCGAGCTGGGCCTGGAGCCCCAGGCCGCGCCTGCCGGGGCGGCGCAGAACCCGCTGAGCCAGCGTGAACTGGAGGTGCTGCAACTGATCGCGCTTGGCAACTCCAACTTGGAAATCGCTGATCGCCTGTATATCTCCCTGCACACCGTCAAGACGCACGCGCGGCGTATCCACAGCAAACTCGGGGTAGAGCGACGCACCCAGGCGGTGGCCAAGGCGAAGACGTTGGGCTTGATGGTCTAGGCGCAGAATGCCTGGCGGTATTGGCTCGGCGTGGCGCCCATGGCGTGGCGAAAACGCTGGTTGAAATGGCTGGCGCTGGAAAAACCGCACAGCAAGGCCACCTCACTGATCGCTAAAGCACTGCTGCGCAGCAGGTTTTGCGCTCGCGCCAGACGCCGTGCCAGCAGGTACTGATGGGGCGGCACACCGAAGCTCTGGCGGAACATCCGGGCGAAATGGTATTCGGACAGCGCACACATGGCGGCCAATTGGCCGAGGCTGATGGCGTCTTCCCTATGCTGGTCGATGTACTCCACCAACCGCCGCCGTTGGTGCGCGGCCAAACCGCCTTTCAAGCGCAAGCCTTCGCGGGCGCCGACCTGGCTGAGCAAGGTATGGCTGAGCAGTTCATGGGCCAGGCTGCTCGTCAGCAGTCGCTCGCCGGGCTCGTGCCAGTTGAGGCTGACCAACTGGTGAAAACGCCGGGCCTGGAAGGGGTCTTCAAGGAAGGTGCCCTCACGCAATTGCAACTCCCGTGGCTCACGGTCCAGCAGGGTGACGCAGCCGAGGGCAAATTGTTCCGGGCTGAAATACAGGTGGGCCAGGCGAATATCGCCATTGATCACCCAGGCCGACTGATGCTCGGCCGGCAGGATGCACAGTTTGTCGGGGCCACCCTTGAGGCCCGGCTGATCACGCCGAAAGGTGCCCGTGCCGCCGCCGATGTAGCAGGACAAGGTGTGATGGCTGGGGGCCTGGTAATCCTGGGCGTCATGGTGGTTGCTCCACACGGCCGCAGCCAATCCGTCACCGAGCTCGGCGCAGGCTTGCAGGCGCGCGTGGGGCGAGCGGTTGAGGGCTTGGAAGACGTGCAGCGATTGCAGCTCTGGCATGGTGTGTTCTCCGACTCCTTGCATCCTACGCTCCACCGCTGGCGCTGTGAGCCCATCGCCCGACAAAAGCGCAAGAATGTGCAAGAGCCTGCGAGGGGGTGAAGGCCACACTGTGGCTCAATCGACGGAGCCGGCTATGAATCTTTTCCTGTATCTACTCACGGTGCTCATCTGGGGCACCACCTGGATCGCCCTCAAATGGCAGTTGGGCGTGGTGGCGATTCCTGTGTCGATTGTCTATCGCTTCGGCTTGGCCGCCCTGGTGCTGTTCGTGCTGTTGCTGCTCAGCCGCAAGTTGCAGGCGATGAACCGGCGCGGGCACCTGATCTGCCTGGCGCAGGGGCTGTGCCTGTTCTGCGTCAACTTCATGTGCTTTCTCACCGCCAGCCAATGGATCCCCAGTGGCCTGGTGGCGGTGGTGTTTTCCACGGCGACCTTGTGGAACGCGCTCAATGCCCGGGTGTTTTTCGGCCAGCGGGTGGCGCGCAACGTGCTGATGGGCGGCGCGCTTGGGCTGCTGGGGCTGGGCTTTTTGTTCTGGCCGGAGCTGGTTGGGCATACCGCCAGCCCGCAAACCTTGCTGGGCCTGGGCTTGGCGCTGCTGGGCACCCTGTGCTTCTCGGCGGGCAACCTGCTGTCCAGCCTGCAACAGAAGGCCGGGCTCAAGCCGCTGACCACCAATGCTTGGGGCATGGCCTATGGGGCGGCGATGCTGGCGACCTATTGCGCGGTGCGTGGCATTCCCTTCGAGATGGACTGGAGTGCACGGTATATCGGTGCGCTGTGGTACCTGGTGATCCCGGGCTCGGTGATTGGTTTTACCGCTTACCTCACTCTGGTGGGCCGCATGGGGCCGGAGAAAGCGGCCTATTGCACGGTGCTGTTTCCGGTGGTGGCGCTGAATGTGTCCGCATTCGCCGAGGGCTACCAGTGGACGGCGCCGGCGTTGATGGGGCTGGTGCTGGTGATGTTAGGGAATGTGCTGGTGTTTCGGAAGCCTCGGGCCATCGTGCCGGGCCTCAAGGCTAGCCGGGTCTGAATGTGGGAGCTGGCTTGCCTGCGATAGCGGCAACGCTTATCTACCAGACACCCCGCGATCCAACTGTGGGAGCGGGCTTGCTCGCGAAGGCGGCCTGACAGTCGACACCGTTGGATTGTGTGTATATCCATTGCTGCGGTAACGGCCGCTTAGGGTTCCGCCC
>NZ_LYSO01000191.1:0-5052 GCF_001728935.1 Pseudomonas sp. AP42 | reverse complement strand
TGGCCGTTACCGCAGGAATGGATATGTACTCGGTATTACGGTGTCGACTGTGAGGCCGTCTTCGCGAGCAAGCCCGCTCCCACAGTTGGATCGTGGGGTGTCAGGTAGATGGGCGTCGGCTGGCAGGCCGCCATCGCAGGCAAGTCAGCTCCCACAGTTGGATCGTGGGGTGTCAGGTAGATGGGCGTCGGCTGGCAGGCCGCCATCGCAGGCAAGCCAGCTCCCACAGTTGGATCGTGGGGTGTCAGGTAGATGGGCGTCGGCTGACTGGCCGCCATCGCAGGCAAGCCCGCTCCCACAGTTGGATCGTGGGGTGTCAGGTAGATGGGCGTCGCCTGACTGGCCGCCATCGCAGGCAAGCCAACTCCCACATTGGATTTGGCGCAAGGCTTTAGCTGCGGGCGAAGGCCACCGCTGCCTCGAACTGCTCCTGCGTAGGCCGCACGCCGGTATAAAGCACAAACTGCTCCAACGCCTGAATAGCGATCACTTCCAGCCCGGTAATCACCCGCTTGCCCTGCGCACGCCCCCGCACGATCAACGGCGTTTGCGCCGGGATCGCCACCACATCGAAGACAGTCTCCGCCTGATCGATTGCCTCGGC
Organism: Pseudomonas sp. AP42; assembly: GCF_001728935.1. Lineage (NCBI taxonomy): Bacteria > Pseudomonadati > Pseudomonadota > Gammaproteobacteria > Pseudomonadales > Pseudomonadaceae > Pseudomonas > Pseudomonas sp. AP42. The sequence continues at coordinate 4,448 of NZ_LYSO01000191.1, read as the reverse complement.
CTCAAACGCCAACGCATCCGCCTCCGCCCCGCCAGTCATACCGATGGGCGTCACGTTGATCAGCATCTGTGGCCGCAGGCTACCCAGATCCCCCTGCCACTGATACCCCAGGTTCCTGGCCAATGCCTGGCCCGCCCCCTCGTTGCGCGCCACGATCACACCATTGGCGTACCCCCCGTCACGCAAGGCGCTGGCGACCGCCTTGGCCATGCCGCCGCTGCCGCGCAGGGCGAAGCTGGAGTCTTTGGGCACCGCGTGTTTTTTAAGCAATTGCTCGATGGCGATGTAGTCGGTGTTGTAAGCCTTGAGATGGCCGTTGGTGTTGACGATGGTGTTCAGGGAGTCAATGGCTTGAACCGAGTCGTCGAGTTCGTCCACCAAGGCAATCGCGGCCTCCTTGAACGGCATGGACACCCCGCAACCCCGCACGCCAAGGGCGCGGATACCGCCGATCGCGCCGGGCAAGTCCTGGCTGCTGAAGGCTTTATAGTAAAAATTCAGACCCAGCTGTTCATACAGGTGGTTATGAAACCGCAGGCCAAAGTTCCCAGGACGCGCCGACAGCGACATGCACAGTTGGGTGTCCTTGTTGGGGTGCATCTGCATGGATAACTCCTTGAAGTAAGCAAATCGGTACAGACCTTACACAACCTTTACTCACTGGCCGTGCTGTTTTCTCGAAATACGTTGTCTTAAAAGTATCCCCGCGACAATCCTTGAGTCTATTGATTGCAGACCACAAGCGCAGGGGCTAATTGAGGAATGACCATCATGCGTAAACTTCCCAGGATCGCCTTGCTTATCGGCGCACTCGCGATGGCCGGCCAAGCTTCCGCCCACGGTGGTGGTTGGGGTGGCCCGGCCGTGTTCGGTGCGCTTGTCGGCGCAGCGGTAGTCGGCTCTGTGGTTGCCAGCCAGCCGCGTGAGGTGTACGTGCAACAACCGGTGTATGTGCAGCCGCAGCCGGTGTATGCCGCGCCGCCGCCGGTCTACTACGCGCCACCGCCACCGGTGTATGTGCAACAGCAGGTTTACTACCGCCCGGCGCCCGTCTATTACGGCCCACCGCGTGGTTATTATGGGCCGCCTCGCGGCTACTACGGCCCGCCCCACGGTTACTACCGCCATGGTTGGTAAGGTTTAACCCCGTTGACAGCCACAGGCCTCGCCCACACGCGGGGTCTTTTTTTGCCTGAAAAGTCCGGATTTATCCTGCCGATGTCGCTGTGAGAACAACGCACGAGCAGCAATCCCACATCATTAGCGTCGAATATCCTCTTGATCGATTGCGGGCTGCACTGTCATGTTTGCGTCACAAAACAGTCGCACTATCGACTCAGTCCAGCCAATAACAATTAAGGACGATTGACCATGCCCACACAAAACCCGCACCGCACCGCCGGCCTTTGCACCTCCAGCAAGGTCTACAGCGCCTTGACTGAACTCAAGCACCTGGAAGGCCATCGCAGCGCCAAGTTCCTGGCATTGCTGGCCGAAAACCTGGTGCGCAAGGGCCTGCTCAGTGAACACGAAGTGGTGAACATGCTCGACCAGGTGGTGGATTAACGCCTGGCGTTGATGTCGACTATCGAGCCAGGTGATTTTTCCCAGGCGCCAGCAAACCGTAAGGTGACCTCCATAACGTTTGGAGGTACTTATGCCCACTGTTCAAATCATGTCTGTCATCGGTAGCGCCGTCCCCGCCCCTCTGCGCAAACTGGGCTTGCTCGCCTGCTGGTATGTGGTGCGCGATGGCGAGCCGATCAGCGGCCCGCTCACCTCGTTATCGGATGCCGAAACACAACGCCGGATGGCAACCGACTTCAGGCTAGAAGCCTGAGCGTTACGGCAGCGGCAGCTTGACCCGCGGCTTGGTTTCGACGAACAACGCCCAGCACGACATGAACAACGCTGCCACCAGCGGCCCGATGACAAAGCCGTTAAGGCCGAACACCGACAGGCCACCCAAGGTCGAGATCAGGATCAGATAGTCCGGCATCTTGGTGTCCTTGCCTACCAGGATCGGGCGCAGCACGTTGTCCACCAGGCCGATCACGAACACGCCAAAAAGCCCCAGTACCACGCCCTGCCAGATCGAACCGCTCAACAGGAAATAAACTGCCACCGGCCCCCAGACCAGCCCGGCACCCACCGCAGGCAGCAGGGACAGGAACGCCATCAGCACGGCCCAGAGCAAGGCACTGGGGATGTCCAGGAACCAGAAGATCAAGCCACCCAGCGCACCCTGGGTCACGGCCACCAGCACGTTGCCCTTGACCGTGGCGCGCACCACGCGGTTGAACTTGAGTTGCAGGCGACGCTTTTGCGGCTCGGCCAAGGGCACGGCTGTGCGCACTTTGCGTACCAGCTCCGGGCCGTCGCGCAACAGGAAAAACAGCAGGTACAGCATGATGAAAAAGCTCACCAGAAAATCAAACGTCCCCTGGCCAAAGCTGAACGCCTGGGAGGCAAAGAACTGACTGCCCTGCATCGCGCCCTTGACGACCTTTTCCCGCAGCCCTTCGAGGTTGCCCATGCCGAAGCGGTCGAGCAATTGCTGAAAATACGGCGGTAGGACGTTCTTGAATTGCTCGATATAACCCGCCACGTCGAGCTTGCCGCTCTCGATGTTTTTGTAGAGCGTGGCCCCCTCTTGCACCAGCAACGCACTGGTGATGATCACCGGCAGAATCGCGATCACCAGGCACACCATCAAGGTGGTCAGGGAGGTCAGGTTGCGGTTCCAGCTAAAACGCTGCTGCAGGCGGCGCTGCATCGGCGCAAAAATAATGCCCAGGATCACGGCCCAGAACACCGCACCGTAGAACGGCAGCAATATCCAGATAAAGGCCACGGTGACCAGGGCCAGTAGCAGCAACAGAGTTTTGAATTGCAGGTTGGTTTGATTCATGTCCGGTCCATGTCAGAAAAACAGGGCCGATCGCGGCCCTGTTGCTTAGTCCGCAGCCAAACCTGGGAGTGCCCTTGTTTTTCGAACAAGCATAGATCGCCCTGTTTAGACGTGGATCAATGCACGGCGCCCGGCCCTGCACTACCCTCGCGCCTTTTGCGACCTACAGCCATGCCCTCCATGATTGCCCCCGAACTGCTCGCCCCTGCCGGCACCCTGAAAAACATGCGCTACGCCTTTGCCTACGGTGCCGATGCGGTTTATGCCGGCCAGCCGCGCTACAGCCTGCGGGTGCGCAACAACGAGTTCGACCACGCCAACCTGGCCCTCGGCATCCAGGAAGCCCATGACCAGGGCAAGCGTTTCTACGTGGTGGTGAACATTGCGCCCCACAACGCCAAGCTCAAGACCTTCCTCAAGGACCTGGCGCCCGTGATCGCCATGGGCCCGGATGCGCTGATCATGTCTGATCCGGGGTTGATCATGCTGGTGCGCGAGCACTTCCCGCAGACGCCGATTCACCTGTCGGTACAGGCCAATACGGTGAACTGGGCCAGCGTGGCGTTCTGGCAGCAACAAGGCATTTGCAGGGTGATTCTGTCGCGGGAACTGTCTCTGGAAGAGATCGGCGAAATCCGCCAGCAGGTGCCGACGATGGAGTTGGAGGTGTTTGTGCATGGCGCCTTGTGCATGGCCTATTCCGGGCGGTGCCTGCTGTCGGGCTATATGAACAAGCGCGATGCCAACCAGGGCAGTTGCACCAATGCCTGCCGCTGGAAATACCAGGCCACGCCGGCAGTGGAGAATGCCACTGGCGATATCGTCCATGAATATCAACCCACATTGGGCATCGGCACGCCCACCGATCAGGTGTTCCTGCTACAGGAAGCCAATCGCCCCGATGAACCCATGCCCGCCTTCGAAGACGAACACGGCACCTACATCATGAACGCCAAGGACCTGCGGGCCGTGCAGCATGTGGAGCGCCTGGCACAGATGGGCGTGCATTCGTTGAAGATCGAAGGCCGCACCAAGTCCCACTTTTACTGCGCGCGCACCACCCAGGTGTACCGCCAGGCCATCGACGACGCAGTGGCTGGCCGGGCGTTTGACCGCGGCTTGATGACCAACCTCGAGTCCCTGGCCCAGCGTGGCTATACCGAAGGTTTTCTGCGCCGCCATGTGCACGACGAATACCAGAACTACCAGAACGGCAGCTCGGTTTCCGAACGCCAGCAGTTTGTCGGGGAACTGACCGGCGAGCGTCGTGGCGCGTTGGCCGAGGTGAAGGTGAAGAATCGCTTTGTGCTGGGCGATCATCTGGAGTTGATGACGCCCGCTGGCAATTTTCACTTTGACTTGGCGAGCCTGCATAACACCAAGGGCGAAAGCATTGAGGTGGCGCCGGGGGACGGGCATACGGTGTATGTACCGATTCCGGCGCAGATGGACCTGCGCTTTGGCCTGCTGATGCGCGACGTTTAATCCCTGCCATGGGCATCGGTATCTACACAACTTTGTGGGCTATAGCAGCGGA
>NZ_LYSO01000190.1:0-5120 GCF_001728935.1 Pseudomonas sp. AP42 | reverse complement strand
GGGCTTGCTCGCGAATGCGGTGGATCAGTCAATGAATCTGTCGACTGACACACCGCCTTCGCGAGCAAGCCCGCTCCCACATTTTTTAGTCGGTGGTGATGCGGGAGTGTTTACGCGTGTCCTTCATGGTCACGTACACCATCAACGACACCGCGATACACGCCGTCACGTACCAGTAGTAACCGGTTTCCATACCGATGCTCTTGAACCACAGCGCGATATATTCAGCGGTGCCGCCGAAGATCGACACGGTCAGGGCATACGGCAGGCCCACGCCCAGCGCACGGATTTCGGTCGGGAACAGCTCGGCCTTCACCACGGCGTTGATCGAGGTGTAGCCGCTGACGATGATCAGCGCTGCCATGATCAGGAAGAACGCGCCCCACCAGCTTTGGATGGTGTGCAGGGTGGTGAGGATCGGCACGGTGAACAGGGTGCCAAGCACGCCGAAGGCGATCAGGATCGGGCGGCGGCCGATTTTATCCGACAGCCCGCCGATGATCGGTTGCAGGCACATGAACAGAAACAGCGTCGCCGCCGAGATGGTGGTGGAGTCGGAGATGCTCATGCCGACGGTGTTCACCAGGTATTTCTGCATGTAGGTGGTGTAGGTGTAGAACGCCAGGGTGCCGCCCATGGTCAGGCCGACCACGGTCAGCAGTTCCTTGGGGTGGCGCATCAAGGTGCGCATTGCGCTTTCCTTGGCTTTTTCTTTCTTGGTGAACGACTCGGTTTCTTCCATGCCACGACGCAGGTACAGCGCGACCACTGCACACAGCGCGCCGATGGCGAACGGGATGCGCCAGCCCCAGGCGTACAACTGCTCGGTGGTGAGTACCTGTTGCAGCACAATCAGCACCGCCAGCGCGATGAGCTGGCCCGAGATCAGGGTCACGTACTGGAAGCTGGAGTAGAAACCGCGACGTTCCTTGGTGGCCATTTCACTGAGGTAAGTGGCAGAGGTGCCGTATTCGCCGCCGACCGACAGGCCCTGCAGCAGGCGGGCAAACACCAGCAGGATCGGCGCACCGATACCAATGACCTCATAGCCTGGGCTCAGGGCAATCAGCAGCGAGCCGAAGCACATCAGGTACACCGAGGCCATCAAGGCTTTTTTACGCCCGACTTTGTCGGCGTACAGGCCCATCAGCCAGCCACCGATCGGGCGCATCAGGAAGCCCACGGCGAAGATAGCGGCAGTGTTGAGCAGTTGGGCAGTGGTGTCGCCTTTGGGGAAGAAGGCTTTGGCAAAATACAGCGAGAAGGCGGCGTAGACGTACCAGTCGTACCATTCGACCATGTTGCCGACTGATCCGCTGAAAATCGACTTGATGCGGCTGGAGGTGGTGCGCTCCTGCGCTTTTGCGGCCGTCGATCCCAGAGGCACGGTGTTGGAGTTATCCATTGAAGGATCCTTCATCTAGTTGTTTTTATGGAGCGGCGCGTGCGCAGCCTGTTCGGGCTATAGCAGGAGCTGTGCCAGGTAGAGGAAGGCCCGGAATAGAAGGGTTGTGGGATTTTTTTGAGCGGAAAGTCGCTGATGGTTTTGGGGTGATGAGCGGAAATCCGCTTATGGCTAATGGCCTCTTCGCGAGCAAGCCCGCTCCCACAGGTTGAAATGCATTTCAAATGTGGGAGCGGGCTTGCTCGCGAAGACGTCCTTACAATCGATACAGAAGCGGGATCAGAGAAACATCTCCCTCACCAACCCATGCCGCTGCATCTTCTCATTGAAGGTACGGCGCGGCAGTTGCAACTCGGCCAGCACCGCCTTGATATCGCCCTTGTGACGCGTCAACGCGGCCTTCAGGCAGTGTGCCTCGAACGCCTCCTGCTGCGCTGCCAACGACTGCCCGGCTTCGATCCCTTGCGGTTCTGGCTCGTCCAGCCCCAGCACCTGGCGCTCGGCGACGTTGGCCAGTTCGCGCACATTGCCCGGCCAGTCATGGCTGAGCAGGCGCCCCAGCTGTGGCCCACTCAAGGGCTCGACCTGGCGGCCCAGACGCTCGGCGGCGCTTTGCGCAAAATGCTCGTACAACAGCGGAATATCTTCGCGACGTTCACGCAAGGGCGGCAGGCGCAGTTGGGCGACGTTGAGCCGATAGGCCAAGTCTTCGCGAAATCGCCCGGCACGGGCTTCTTCCAGCAGGTCGGGCTTGGTGGCGGCGATGATGCGCAGGTCCACATGGATACTCTGGTTAGAGCCCAGCCGCTCCAGCTTCTGCTCTTGCAACACACGCAGCAATTTCACCTGTTGGGCCAGGGGCATGCTTTCTATTTCATCCAGAAACAAGCTGCCGCCGTGGGCATATTCCAGCTTGCCGATACGTTTGCCCTGGGCGCCGGTGAAGGCGCCGCTTTCATGCCCGAACAGCTCGGCTTCGAACAACTGCTCGGGGATCGCCGCGCAATTGAGGGCCACGAAGGGCTTCTTGGCGCGTGGGCCGAAGTCATGCAGGCAGCGGGCGACCAGCTCCTTACCGCTGCCGGTCTCGCCACGAATCAGCACATTGACCGGTAAACTCGCCAGGTCCAGCACTTGGCGGCGCAAACTTTGCAGGCCCTTGGACACGCCCAGCAGGCTGGACTCCAACTGCGCGCGATGATCGGCTTGTTGATGCAGGCGGCGGTTTTCCAGGATCAGGCCGCGCTTGTCCAGCGCCCGGCGCAGGCTGTTGAGCAAGGCGTCGGGGCTGAAGGGTTTTTCCAGGAAGTCGTAGGCCCCGTCGCGCATGGCTTCGACGGCCATCGGCACGTCGCCATGACCGGTGAGCAAAATCACCGGCAAATCGGCATCGCGGCGCTGCACCTCGGCCAACAACTCAAGACCGCTGAGCCCCGGCATGCGCACGTCACTCAGAATCACCCCGGCAAAGTCCTTGGGCAGTTGCGCCAGGCACTCTTCGGCGCGGCTGAACAACTGCACGTCAAACCCCGACAGGCTCAGCCATTGCTCGACGGCCGTGCGAATACTCGCTTCGTCATCGACCACAATCACCGCGTTCAACATAGGTCTGGCGTCTCCAGGACGATAGGCAGGGTCAAGGTGAAGATTGCGCCATCGCCACGGTTAGCGGCACTCAGGCGGCCGCCCAGTTCATGCACGATAGCGTAGGACACCGCCAGCCCCAAGCCGAGCCCGTCGCCCACCGGCTTGGTGGTGAAAAATGGGTCGAACACACTGCCCAAGTGTTCTTCGGCAATCCCGCCGCCGCTGTCGCAGACGCTCAACTGCCACAGCTGCTGATCGGCGTGCAGGCGGATTTCCAGGCGCTTGCGCGGTTTGTCGGCCATGGCGTCCAGAGCGTTGCGCAACAGGTTGATCAGCACCTGTTCGAGGCGGATCGCGTCGCCACGTACCCAGGCCGGGCGGGTGAGGTCCAGCACCACACCGATGGCTTCGTCACGCAGGCGTGCGTCGAGCAGGTGCAAGGATTGATCGACCACCGTCGCCAGGTCCAGCTTTTCGCGCAGGCCACTGGGGCTCTTGCGCGCGAATGTCTTGAGGTGGCCGGTGAGCGCGGCCATGCGCGTGAGCATGTCATCCAATGGCGTGAGAGCCTTGTAGGCATCGTCCACGCGACCATGGTCGAGCAACAGCCGCAGCGTCGCCAGTTGCATGCGCTGGGCGGTCAGTGGTTGGTTGATTTCATGGGCGAGGGCGGCCGACATCTGCCCCAGTGCTGCCAGCTTGGCCGACTGCACCAGGCCATCCTGGGCGGTGCGCAACGCCTGGGTGCGTTCTTCGACCAATTGCTCCAGTTCTTCACGGCTGCGCTGGCGCAAGCGGGCCAGGCGCCAGCGCTGGCTGAGGAACAGCACCAGAAACACCAGTGCCAGCCAAGAACCCGCAGCGGCAAGGCCCGCGTTACGTTGGTCTTCAAAGGCAAACTGGGGTTTGCGCAACAGGTGCAGCGTCCAGCCTTCGCGCTTGAGCGGCAGCGACTCCCAGATGTAATTGGCGTTGCCGTCGGGGCCGTTGACGCGGATCAAGTGGCTGTTTTCGTCAAAGCGTTGCAGGGGCTGGGTGTCCAGTGGCTGCAGTTGCTTCTTGTCGTATTGGCGGGTGGCCTTGAGTTCAGCCAGGTCATTTTCAGACAACGGCCGCAGGTTGCGATAACGCCAGCCCGGCTGGTTGGCGATAAACACGATGCCCCGTGCATCGCTGACCAACAGCAGGTCATTGCCCTGGGCCCATTCGCGTTCCAGCTCGGGGAACTCGAGCTTGACCACCATGGCGCCGAGGAATTGCTCGTGCTCATCCACGACCGCACTGGAAAGAAAGTAGCCCGGAATGCCCGTGGTCACCCCCACCGCATAAAAGCGCCCGGTGCCCTGGCTCAGGGTCTGGCTGAAATACGGCCTGAACGCGTAATTGTGGCCGACATAACTGCTGGGCAGGTTCCAGTTGCTGGCGGCCACGGCCAGGCCGGTGCGGTCCATCAGTTCCAGCGTCGAAGACTGCGCGGCGCCGTTGATACGCTCCAGCTTGCGGTTGAGCCGGTCTTGCGTGGCGGCGTCCAGCGGGCCCTTCAAGGCGCTGATCATTTCCGAGTCCAGCGCCAGCACGGCAGGCAGGGCACGGTAGCGTTCGATCAGGGTGTGCAGCGAGTTGGCGTACAGCGCGAGCTGCTGATTGGCACGGGCGGCGTCGTCCACCAGGGCCTGGCGTTCGGCATGGCGCGTGGCCAAGGCGGCGGCCAGCACCGCACCGGCGATGATCAACAGGGAGTAGAAGGTCAGGCGCAGGGGGCGAGGGATCACGATCATACGATGATGAACAGGCACGGTAAGGGGCGAGCACCATAGCATGGGCGGCACATATCTTGTGGCCAAGGAGCTTGTGTGGGAGCTGGCAAGCCTGCGATGACGGCCTGCCAGCCGACGGCTATCTACCTGACACCCCGCGATCCAACTGTGGGAGCTGGCTTGCCTGCGAAGACGGCCTGCCAGCCGACGACTATCTACCTGACACCCCCACGATCCAACTGTGGGAGCTGGCTTGCCTGCGATGACGGTCTGCCAGCCGACGACTATCTACCTGACACCCCACGATCAAACTGTGGGAGCGGGCTTGCCCGCGAAGGCGGCCCGGCAGTCAACACAGCTGGACCGGGTAC
>NZ_LYSO01000189.1:0-5144 GCF_001728935.1 Pseudomonas sp. AP42 | reverse complement strand
TTGACCCACGACCAGTTGGTGACCTGCATGGTCGGTCGCGATATCCAGGATATCTACGATTACCGACCGCGTGAGCAGGGCGAAGTGGCGCTCAAGGTCGAGGGCTTGCTCGGCCCCGGCCTGCGTGAACCGGTGAGTTTCCAGGTGCGCAAAGGCGAGATCCTCGGCCTGTTCGGGCTGGTGGGGGCAGGGCGCACGGAGCTGTTGCGCCTGCTCAGTGGGTTAGAGCGCGCCAGCGCCGGCAGCCTGGAACTGTGCGGGCAAGCGCTGCAACTGCGCTCACCCCGCGACGCCATTGCCGCTGGCGTGCTGCTGTGTCCGGAGGACCGCAAGAAAGAGGGCATCATCCCGCTGGGCAGCGTCGCTGAAAACATCAACATCAGCGCCCGTGGCGCCCATTCCACCTTTGGCTGGCTGTTGCGCGAAGGCTGGGAGAAAGGTAACGCCGACCGACAGATCCAGGCGATGCGGGTCAAAACGCCGAACGCGGCGCAGAAGATCATGTACCTGTCCGGCGGCAATCAGCAGAAAGCCATCCTTGGCCGCTGGTTGTCGATGCCGATGAAGGTGTTGCTGCTCGACGAACCTACTCGCGGTATCGACATCGGCGCCAAGTCGGAGATCTACCAGATCATCCATAACCTGGCGGCCAGTGGCATCGCGGTGATCGTGGTGTCCAGCGACCTGATGGAGGTGATGGGCATCTCTGACCGCATCCTGGTGATGAGTGAAGGCGCCTTGACCGGTGAGTTGCCCCGCGCCCAAGCGGATGAAGCGCGCCTGCTGCAACTGGCGCTGCCACAGTCGCGGGCTTGAACAAGAACAAGAGGGTTTGGCTATGTCTCAGGTAAAAACAGCAAAGGGCTTCTGGCCGGGTTTCAATCAGCGCAAATTTCTCGATGACTGGGTGATGCTGTTGGCGGCGCTGGGCATCTTTGTGCTCAGCGCGGTGTTCATCGATAACTTCCTGTCGCCGTTGAACATGCGCGGCCTCGGTCTGGCGATTTCCACCGTGGGCATTGCCGCGTGCACCATGCTGTTCTGCCTGGCGTCGGGGCACTTCGATTTGTCGGTGGGTTCGGTGATCGCCTGTGCCGGGGTGGTGGCGGGCATCGTGATGCGCGACACCGACAGCGTGCTACTCGGCGTGTCGGCGGCCTTGGCCATGGGCCTGGTGGTCGGGCTGATCAACGGCATCGTGATCGCCAAGCTGCGCATCAACGCGTTGATTGCCACCCTGGCAACCATGCAGATTGTGCGCGGCCTGGCCTACATCTTCTCCAACGGCAAGGCGGTGGGGGTGATGAATGAAGGGTTCTTCGTGTTCGGCAACGGCCAACTGCTGGGCGTGCCGGTGCCGATCATCATCACCGTGCTGTGCTTTGTGTTCTTTGGCTGGCTGCTCAATTACACCACCTACGGGCGCAACACCATGGCCATTGGCGGCAACCAGGAAGCCGCGTTGCTGGCGGGGGTGAATGTCGATCGCACCAAGATCATCATCTTTGCCGTGCACGGTTTGATCGGCGCCTTGGCCGGGGTGATCCTCGCCTCACGCATGACCTCGGGCCAGCCGATGATTGGCCAGGGTTTCGAGCTGACGGTGATTTCGGCGTGCGTGCTGGGCGGCGTGTCGTTGAGCGGCGGTATCGGCATGATCCGCCATGTGATTGCCGGGGTGTTGATTCTGGCGATCATCGAGAATGCGATGAACCTGAAGAACATCGATACCTTTTACCAGTATGTGATTCGTGGCTCGATCCTGTTGCTGGCGGTGATAATCGACCGCATGAAACAACGCTGATGTTCACCCTGTGAAGATCAAACTGTGGGAGCTGGCTTGCCTGCGATAGCGGTGTGTCAGCCAGCCTATCTTTAATTGACCCACCGCCATCGCAGGCAAGCCAGCTCCCACCTTGGATCTCCTGTGTTCAAGAGGGCGGTATTTGCCATAATGCCCCCGCTTTCATACTTATAGGCCCGATATGCAGGAAAACGCCCACACCCCCGTCAAAGACGCCGCCCCCACCGGCACCCAGACCCTGTTGCGCGGCCTGGGCGTGGTGCAAGCGGTGGCGGCCGGTGCGCGGGATCTCAAGGAGATCGCCCGGCGCATCGGCACCACGCGCAGCACGACGCACCGCCTGGCCAGTTGCCTGGTGGACGAGCGCTACCTGCGCGTGGTGCCCCAGGTCGGTTACCTGCTGGGCCCCAAGCTGATCGAGTTGGGGTTCCAGGCGCGTGAAGAGTTGCCCTTGGTGAACCTGGCAGTGCCGTACCTGGACGAGTTGTCGGCGCTGACCGGCGACACCATTCACCTGGCGATTCGTGAATACGACGAGGTGCTTTACCTGCACAAGAACCCCGGCCGCAACGGCCCGGAAATGCGCTCGCGGGTCGGCCATCGCATGCCGCTCGCGCGCACCGGTATCGGCAAGGCGTTGATGCTCGATGACTCACCGCAGGAGTGGCAGCGCTTGTACGAGGCCAGCTTGCCGGCGTCGGGCAAGAGCCTGCAATGGCCGCAGCACCCGGAGCAATCCTGGGCGCAGTTCGAACAGCGTATGCATGAGTATGTGGAGGGGGGCTACGCGTTTGACCTTGAAGACAACGAGCCTTCGATCCGCTGCGTGGCGGCACCGGTGCGTGATGCCAGCGGGCGCATTGTCGCCGGCATCAGTATCGCCAGTACGGTGCCCTACATGCCGCTGGAGAAAATGGCCGAGCTGATCCCTGTGATCAAACAGGTCGCAGCCCGGCTGTCAGCGGAGTTGGGCGCCAAGGCCTGATCAGGCTTTGAGGCTCGCCATGTCGATGACAAAGCGGTACTTCACATCACCGGCAATCATGCGCGCGTAAGCTTCGTTGATCTGCCGGATGTCGAGCATCTCGATGTCGCAGGTAATGCCATGCTCGGCGCAGAAATCCAGGACTTCCTGGGTTTCGGCAATACCGCCGATCAGCGAACCGGCCAACACTTTACGGCCCAGCACCAGCTTGGCGGCGTTGACGGGTGGGTCCACCGGCTCGATCAGGCCGACCAGGATATGCACGCCGTCAAAGCGCAGCACATCGAGGTAGGGGTTCAGGTCGTGCTGCACCGGGATGGTGTCGAGCAGGAAGTCGAAGTGCCCGGCAGCGGCTTTCATCTGCTCGGCATCGGTGGACACGATCACATGGTCGGCGCCCTGGCGACGGCCTTCCTCGGCCTTGCTGGCCGAACGGGTGAACAGCGTGACTTCGGCGCCCATGGCCTTGGCGAACTTGATGCCCATGTGGCCCAGGCCGCCCATGCCGAGGATCCCGACTTTATCGCCGGCCTTTACGCCGTAGTGCTTGAGTGGCGAGTAGGTGGTGATGCCTGCGCACAGGATCGGCGCAGCGCTGGCCAGGTCAAGCTTGGCCGGGATCTTCACCACAAAGTGCTCACTGACCACGATGCTGTCGGAGTAGCCGCCCATGGTGTTGCTGCCATCCACGCGGTCCGGCGTGGCGTAGGTCATGGTCGGGCCTTCGAGGCAATACTGCTCAAGGTCTGATTGGCAGGCTTGGCAGTGACGGCACGAGTCCACCATGCAGCCTACGCCCACCAGGTCGCCGACTTTATGCGCGGTCACGTTGGCGCCGACGGCGGTGACTTTGCCGACAATCTCGTGGCCCGGCATCAGCGGGTACACGGCGATGCCCCATTCGTTGCGCGCCTGGTGGATGTCGGAGTGGCACACGCCGCAGTAGAGAATCTCGATGGCCACGTCATCGACGCGCGGGCTGCGGCGTTCAAATGACATCGGGGCGAGGGGCGTGGTGGCCGACTGGGCGGCGTAACCGATGGCGGTGTACATAGTAAACCTCACAAAAGCTTGGACTGCAGAGGCGGCAAAGTCTGCGCGCCGGCCCCTGGCGCGAACATGGCAATTGCTCCGAGTCTCATGCCTATTCGTCCGGCAGTGCCTGAGGTTTGGATATATTGGCCGCCAGACCTGCGATGATGCTGTCATCCCTCATTCGCGAAGTTTTTTGCCATGCTGTTGACCCGCCATTTGGACGCCAATGCCACGCTGGTTGCCTTGATCGAAGGGCTCACGCCCCGCGACGGTTTTTCCCCGACTCACCTGCCCGGTGTGCAGGTGCTGCGCGCCAGTTGCGATGTGGCGCGTGGGCCGCAGATCTATGAGCCAAGCCTGATGTTCGTGGCCCAGGGCAGCAAAGTCGCCTACCTTGGCCCGCGCACACTTGAGTATGGCGCCGGGCATTACCTGATCCAGGCCATGCCGGTGCCGTTCGAATGCGAGACCTTTGCCATGGCTCCCGAGGCGCCGCTGTACGGCGTCACGGTCGGCATCGACCGCGTGGTGTTGGGCGAGTTGGTGATTGCCATGGGCATGCAGGCCGGGCCGCCGCCGACCGCGCAGACCCTGGAGTCGATGAGTTCGGTGGTGCTGGACGATGCGATGCGCGGCTGCGTCGAGCGGTTGTTGCAGTGCCTGCACGATCCGCTGGAAAGCCGGATCATGGGCCCGGCGCGGGTGCGCGAATTGTTGTTCACCGCCTTGCGTGGGCCTCAGGCCGATGTGTTGCGTGCGCTGGTGGAACAGCAGGGGCAGTTTTCGCGCATCGCCACCTCATTGAACCACCTGCATGCCCATTACGCCGAGCCGCTGAATATCGAGACCTTGGCCGGATTTGCGCACATGAGTGCCTCGACCTTTCATGAGCATTTCAAGCGCTGCACCTTGTTATCGCCGGTGCAGTACCTCAAGCGCTTGCGGTTATTGAAGGCCCAGCAGTTGTTGCTGGTGGAAGGCATGAGTGTGGCGCAGGCGGCGCACAAGGTGGGGTATCAGAGTACGTCGCAGTTCAGTCGGGAGTACAAACGCTACTTCCTGCGCAACCCAGGCGAAGAGCGGGCCGCCTGACACCACGCGGTCATTGTGGGAGCTGGCTTGCCTGCGATGACGGCCTGCCAGCCGCCCCCTATCTACCTGACACCCCAACGATCCAACTTGTGGGAGCGGGCTTGCTCGCGAAGGCGGCCTGTCAGTCAACACAGTTGGATTGTGTGCATATTCATTGCTGCGGTAACGGCCGCTTAGGGTTCCGCCTGACGGCGGGTCACTTTGGAAAAGAGCCCCAAAGTAACCAAA
>NZ_LYSO01000188.1:0-6181 GCF_001728935.1 Pseudomonas sp. AP42 | reverse complement strand
GCAGATCAAGAGCGGCTCGCTTCGCATCGTGGAGTGTGGGGTCGGGCGCGGTCAATTGTGGGAGCTGGCTTGCCTGCGATAGCGGCCGGTCAGCTTGCACCTCTACTACTGACCCACCGCTATCGCAGGCAAGCCAGCTCCCACATTGGATCGTATTTCAGTGTTAACGGTGCGTGGCAATCCAGATCAACAACCCCGCCTGGAACACCGTAAACGCCACCAGGCAGGTGATGGTAAAGCGCAGCCCGCTGTCCTCACGCTTGAACTTGGTGACTTTCTCCTCTTCCTTGCGCAGTTTCACTTCCTGCTCCGCCAGGTTCTGCTCGGCCTGTTGCAGCATTTGCGCGGCTTCCAGGATCTCTACGAACTGCACTTTCTCGGTGTTCCAACTGTCCAGCACGTCGCTGACCTTGCCCGGTTGCACATTGCCTTTGAGGTGCTGCACATCGGCGTAGGCCACATCGAAACCCTGGATACGCAGGAAGTGATCGCGGCGCAGGCGCGTGGCTTCGTTGAGGGCGTCTTTGTTGGCCAGGTCCACGCCGTCGACGCGGTAGTGTGACCACTTCTTCTTCGCCCAGGCAGCGCCTTGGGCCACCAGGAAGCGCCCGATACCGCGGTTGGCCGGCTCGATTTCCAGGCTGTTGCCGGGGCCGAAGTGCACGCGGTGTTTATCGTGATCGACCCAGATATCCAGGTGGTTCTGCTCGCGTCGTACGCGCTGGCCCGGTAACTGGATGACCATGCGCAACAGGCTGTGGTGTTTGTCATGGCGTTCGGCATAGCCGAACTGCACAAAGCGCAATGGCCGTGCGCCGGTGGCGCGGTCGGTGGCCAGTGGGGCCAGGCGCAGCATCTTGAAATGTTCGGCGTGAACGTCGGCCCACGGCAGTGCCGCTGCTGCGTTAGCTTCGGTTGCGGCCGGGGTCTCGGCAGTAGATTCGGGTGTTGTTTCGGTGGTTGTCATGCGGCGCGATCCTGTCCAAGCCCTGCGAGCCGACAGTCTTTTTACTGTCGACTCTGGACTTATCGGCCGTTTTTCCCAGGACTGGAGGCCAATTGCCGCTTAACGGGGTTGAAGTCCTTCGATAAAGCTGACGATACGTTGGCCCAGCTCCGCCGCCAGCGGTAGTTTCGGGTCGTTGTAGGAGGCCAATTGCTGCTTCACGTTATTGGGCACGATGCGCATCACGTGGTTCATGCCTTCGATTACCGTCAACTGCGCGTCGGGCTTGGCCTGCTTCAGTTGTTGGGCGTCGCCTACGCCAACCTGGATATCGTTGGTGCCCTGGATAATCAGCGCCGGCATGTCCAGGCGGGCAAAAGCGGCCGACGGATCGGCGCGGAACAGGCTGATCAGATACGGCTGCACGCTGGGTCGGAAAATGCCTTCCAGCGGGCGCGGCACGTCGGCGTCCACCTGGCCGGCCTTGAGGTGATCGAGGATTTCATTACTGCGCAGCAACAGGGCAGGGGGCAAGTGATCGGCCAGTTGCTGACGGATCACCTGGTCCACCGGACGGGCGCTGCCTGACAAGGAAATGACCCCGGCTGGTTCCAACTGCGGCGCGGCGAGGGCGGCGACCAGCGCGCCCTCACTGTGGCCCAGCACAATCAGCGGGCCCATGCGCTTGTCGGCCTTGAGCAACTTGCCCCAGGCCACGGCGTCGGCCACATAGGCCTCCAGAGTCAGGTTGCGCTCGTCTGGCGTGGCCGCCAGGCTCGCGGCCACGCCGCGCTTGTCGTAGCGCACGCTGGCGATGTTATGCCGGGCCAGCACCCAGGCCAGGCGCTTGAGGCTGTCATTGCGCGCGCCGTCGGCGCTGTTGCCGTTGCGGTCGGTGGGGCCGGAGCCGGCGATGATCAGCACCACCGGCACCGGTTTATCCGATTGCGGCAACAGCAACGAGCCAAAGAGTTGGCCGCTGCCGGTGTCCAGGCTGATCGGGCGTTGCAGCACCACAGGGGAGGCGGCCTGGGCCACGGCGGTAAACAGGGTGAGGGTAAACAGCAGAACTCGCAGCATCATAGCGCCATCATTGGAGAGGTGCCGGTTGGACCAACGTCTACCGGTAAGGTTTCGAGGATGAACTAGTCGGTTAGCCTGCGTATACTGGCCGCCTTAAGTTATTACGGTTGACTTGATTCAACTGATTTCACGGAGCGCCCTGCATGTCCGGCAATACCTTCGGCAAGCTGTTCACTGTCACCACCGCGGGCGAAAGCCATGGCCCGGCGTTGGTCGCCATTGTCGACGGCTGCCCGCCAGGCCTCGAACTGAGCCTGGACGACCTGCAGCGTGACCTCGACCGCCGCAAGCCCGGCACCAGCCGCCACACCACCCAGCGCCAGGAACCGGATGAAGTCGAAATCCTCTCGGGCGTGTTCGAAGGCCGCACCACGGGCTGCGCCATTGGCCTGCTGATTCGCAACACCGACCAGAAGTCCAAGGACTACTCGGCGATCAAGGACCTGTTCCGCCCGGCCCATGCCGACTACACCTACCACCACAAATACGGCGAACGCGACTACCGCGGCGGTGGCCGCAGTTCGGCACGCGAAACCGCCATGCGCGTGGCGGCCGGCGCCATCGCCAAGAAATACCTGGCCACCCAGGGCATCGTCATCCGTGGCTACATGAGCCAGCTGGGCCCGATTGAAATCCCGTTCAAGACCTGGGACAGCGTCGAAGACAACGCCTTCTTCTGCCCCGATCCGGACAAGGTGCCGGAACTGGAAGCCTACATGGACCAGTTGCGCCGCGACCAGGACTCGGTCGGCGCGAAGATCACGGTAATAGCTGAGGGCGTAAAGCCGGGCCTGGGCGAGCCGATCTTCGACCGCCTCGACGCCGAACTGGCCCACGCGCTGATGAGCATCAACGCGGTGAAAGGGGTGGAAATCGGCGCCGGGTTCGCCTGCGTCTCCCAGCGCGGTACCGAGCATCGCGATGAGATGACCCCTGAAGGTTTCCTCAGCAACAACGCGGGCGGCATCCTCGGCGGTATTTCTTCCGGCCAGCCGATCGTTGCGCACCTGGCGCTCAAGGCCACGTCGAGCATCACCACGCCAGGCCGTTCGATCGATGTGCACGGCAACCCGGTGGACGTGATCACCAAGGGCCGCCACGACCCGTGCGTCGGCATCCGCGCCACACCGATTGCCGAAGCCATGATGGCCATCGTGCTGATGGATCACCTGTTGCGTAACCGTGGGCAAAATGCCGATGTGCGCGTGAGTACCCCGATACTGGGCCAGCTGTGATCGCCTGGGGCAATGAGCGCGCTTATTGTGGCGAGCGAGCTTGCTCGCGCTGGGCTGCGAAGCAGCCCTGAATAAAATGACCCCAGCCCTCCCATACTGGCGCCTCTCCAGCTTCTACCTGTTTTACTTCGCCCTGCTGGGGGCGACCGCGCCGTTCCTGGCGCTGTACTTCGATCACCTGGGCTTTTCCAGCGCACGCATCGGCGAGCTGGTGGCCATCCCCATGCTGATGCGCTGCGTGGCCCCCAACCTGTGGGGCTGGATCGGCGACTACACCGGCCGGCGCCTGGCCATCGTGCGATTCGGCGCGGTGTGCACCCTGGCCAGCTTCTGCCTGATTTTCGTCAGCAAGACCTACGCCTGGCTGGCGTTGGTGATGGCCCTGCACGCGTTCTTCTGGCACGCGGTGCTGCCGCAGTTTGAAGTCATCACCCTGGCCCACCTGCACACGCAAACCTCGCGCTACAGCCAGATCCGTCTGTGGGGCTCCATTGGTTTTATCCTCACCGTGGTGGTCATGGGGCGCTTGTTCGATTGGCTGAGCCTGGATATTTACCCGGTGGCGGTCGTGGTGATCATGGCCGGCATCATCGGCGCCAGCCTTTGGGTACCGAACGCGCAGCCTGCCAGCCACGGCAACCGCCTGGCCGGTGAGGGTTTCCTCAAGCAATTACGCAGCCCCGGCGTGCTGGCGTTTTATGCCTGCGTGGCGCTGATGCAAATGAGCCATGGCCCGTATTACACCTTCCTCACCCTGCACCTGGAGCACTTGGGCTACAGCCGTGGCGTGATCGGCCTGCTGTGGGCGCTGGGGGTGGTGGCGGAAGTGCTGATGTTCCTGGCCATGAGCCGTATTCTTACGCGCTTTTCGGTGCGCCGGGTGCTGCTCGCCAGTTTCCTGCTGGCCGCGCTGCGCTGGTGGCTGCTGGGTTCATTTGCCGAGGTTTTCTGGCTGCTGCTGGTGGCGCAACTGATGCACGCCGCCACGTTTGGCAGCTTCCATGCGGCGGCGATTGCCTTTGTGCAACGCAGCTTCGGCGACCGCCAGCAAGGCCAGGGCCAGGCCCTTTATGCCGCACTGGCCGGCACCGGCGGCGCGCTCGGCGCCCTGTATTCCGGCTACAGCTGGAACCTGTTGGGGCCAACCCTCACGTTCAGTATCGCCAGCCTCGCGGCCCTGGCCGCCGCCATTATCATTGGCCTTCGATTGCAAGAGCCGAACCAAGGAACCGTGCAATGAGCTATGTAGCCGTCTACTCCATCGCCACCCCGGACACCCCGAACAAAGTGTTGACCCATGCCGACGACATCCAGTCGACCCTGGCCGAACACGGTGTGCGGTTCGAACGCTGGCAGCCCAGCCCACTAGAAAAGGGCGCCACGGATGCTCAAATGATTGCCGCCTACCAGGCTCAGATCAAAGCCCTCGGCTACGCCGCTGTGGAAGTGGTGCGCGTGACCCAAGACCATCCACAGAAGGACGAGTTACGTGCGCAGTTCCTGGCCGAACGTACCTACAGTGAAGACGAGGTGCGTTTCTTCATCGCCGGTCAGGGGCTGTTTACGCTGCACATCGGCGACTCTGTCTACAGCCTGCGCTGTGAGAAGAATGACTTGCTGATCATCCCGGCCGGTGTACCGCACTGGTTCGACATGGGCGAAAACCCGCACTGTGTGACACTGCGTTTGTTCAACACGGCCCAGGGTGCTGTGCCCTCGTTGACCTGTGATGCGATTGCCACACGTTTTCCAGGACTCGATGACTAAGCACAGATAACTGAATGTTCAACCCTGGCAAGTTGGAAGTTGCTGTGGGAAGAAACTTAATTATTTGTAGGGCAAAGCTGTTTGTTCTGTGCTGTGCGCTTTGATTCCACTCGTTATGTAACTCTCTGTTCAGCGCCAATGTTTATGTCATCTGTCAATAGGAGGAATCCGAAAGGTGGCAGCGCATCAGCAGACATAAAGGAGAGAACAATGAGTGGCCCCGAGGAGACGTATCGCCCGTTGGTTATTGTACCGACGGCTATCAGAAAACGCCTGAGCTTGTGCGGCAAGCCCCTGACTGCCACGGAGCTGGAAATCCTGCGATGGGCCTCCGAGGGCAAGACGGTCTGGGAAATCAGCCAGATTCGCGCCACCTCTGAAGCCACGGTGAAATTTCATCTGCGCAACATCTACGGCAAGTTGGATGTCACCAACCGTGTACAGGCAAAGAATGAGGCCGCTCGCCAGGGCTTATGTTAACGACATAAAAAAGGGCCGCGACGCCCAGTAGCGTCGCGGCCCTTTTTAAGGTTTGTAGCTTAGGCCGAATGATAGGTCGGCAGCGCAAAGCGGTTCTGGCTTTGCAACATCGAAATCTGCGGCAGTTCGCTGGCCTGTTCAGCCAAGTCACGGCGAATGGCGCTGATCACCCAAGTCAGTTGGTCGGCAGTGTGCAACTGCTGATATGAGATCGAGCGCTTGACCTGCTTACCTTCGCTGTTGCGCAGGGTCAACAGGATGCCGCCGTCCGGACGTGGCTGGGTGGTGACGTCGTAGTTGGAGAATACCGAAGCGAATTTATCTTGGATCAGGCTCATGTCTATCAGCTCCATTGGCTCAAGTTGGCAAGCATGGAGTGATAGGTGCAGTGATTGTGCCAGTATTGGATATTCTAAAAAATCGTTATAAATCAGCAGCTTATAAATTTATAGGATTTTCATTTTCGTGCAATTTGCATGAATGGCCATCGTGCATCCTGCATTTTGCGCTATCTGCCCGGCGATTTTTCCGCAAGGAGCGGGAGGGCTGTAATCATACTGACCGCCTTTTGCTCGGAAAAATCCATCTACACGATATTGGTGGTATCCCCCGCGCTAACCACGATGCGAAGCGAGCCGCTCTTGATCTGCTTTTGATCTTAGGCGCCCCG
>NZ_LYSO01000187.1:0-6212 GCF_001728935.1 Pseudomonas sp. AP42 | reverse complement strand
CGGGGCGCTTAAGATCAAGATCACAAGCAGATCAAGATCAAGAGCGGCTCGCTTCGCATCGTGGTTACCGTTGAGCGAAATGGGCCAACTGGCCCCATCGCAGGCAAGCCAGCTCCCACAGGGTTTTGTGGTGTGGTGCTGAGGGGGTTATTCGGCAGGCAACGCCAGGCGCTGGCCGGCCATCAGCAGTGACAGACGGCTCAGGCTCATCCATGGCGAGCCGGCTGCCTGGCCTTTGATCTGTGCATCGATGCGCTGCGCTTCCAGCAGCAGTTGCGCCCAGCGTTGCGCCGAGTGCCGTTGCAGGGCTTTGCTCATCAGGGATTTGCGTTTGTCCCACACCGGTGGCCGGGCCTGGCTGAAGCATTTGTCCAGCGGGGTGCCCTGGCTGTATTGCAGGGCAATGTTCGCCAACACGCGCAGCTCACGGGCCAGGGCCCACAGGATCACCGGTGGTTCCACCCCTTCGCCGCGCAGGCCTTCGAGCATGCGCAGGGCGTGGGCGGGCTCGCCGTTGAGGATGGCGTCCACCAGGCCGAACACATCAAAGCGCGCGCTATCGGCCACTGCGCCTTGCACGGTTTCGACGGTGATCTGCCCGTCTTCAGCCATCAACTTGAGCTTTTCGATCTCCTGGGCGGCGGCAAGCAGGTTGCCTTCGACCCGAGCGGCGATCAGCTCCACGGCGTCCTGTGTCGCCGCCAGGCCTGATTGCGACAGGCGCTGACGAATCCACTGCGGCAACTGGTTGCTGTCCACCGGCCAGATCTGGATGAACTGAGTCTGTGGACCTTCGACCAGGGCCTTGCCCCACTTGGTTTTCTGAGCGCTGCCGTCGAGCTTGGGCAGGCTGATCAGCAACACGGTGTCTTCGGCGGGGCGCGAGCAGTATTCCATCAAGGCCGCCGCGCCTTTATCGCCCGGCTTGCCCGAGGGCAGGCGCAGTTCCAGCAGGCGTTTCTCGGCAAACAGCGACATGCTCGCGCCAGCTTGCAGCAGCGTGCCCCAGTCGAAACTGGCGTCAGCGCTGAACACTTGGCGTTCATCGAAGCCTTGCTGGCGTGCGGCGGTGCGGATCGCGTCGGCCGCTTCCTGGCACAGCAGCGGGTCATCGCCGCTGACGATATACACAGGCGCAAGGCCACCTTGCAGGTGTTTGGCGAGTTGGGCGGGGGCAAGTTTCATAGGCGGGGCGAACGGGGCGCCAGGGGCGCCCCGTCTGGCTTACTCGACAGGGACTTCAACAGGCGACTGTTTCGGCGTGTTGTCTTCATATTCCTGCGCGGCTTTCAGGGCGTCGGCGTCAGCCTTGGCCTTGTTGTCGGCCACTTGCTGCAGCTCAGCCAGTTTTTCCGGGGTGAGCATTTGCAGGCGAGTCATCATGCGCTGGATCAGCTCACGACGCATTTCCTTGCGCACCTGGATGGTCTCGGAGTCCGAACCCACCAGGTTGTTGCCGTCGTGGCTCACCACTTTCTGCACCTGGATCTTGTCACCCATCAGCGGCAGCTGATCACGGCCTTGTATTTCGAACATCAGCGCCGTGTTCAATTCAACGTCGGACGCACGGCCGGCACTGGCGTAGCTGATATTGCGCTGGGTTTCGCGTTCATCCGTCAGGATCAGCTTGTAGGTGGCGCCGTTGTACACGTGCACACCGCTGTTTTCCAGGGTCTGGCGCAGCTGGGTGACGGTTTCGCCGTAGGCGTTGCGGGCGCTGACGTCGAGTTCCTTGAGCGACAGCTCATTGGTGCCGGTGCCGCGCAGCTGGAAGCCGCAAGCGCTCAACAGCACGGCAAGGCCCATAACCAGCAGATTGCGTTTGATCATTTTGTTGCTCCCCTTGAAACCAGGTGGGCCTTCTCGGGCCCTAAAGGTTTAGTTCGGCGTGGGGCCCAAGCCCCGCGCCCGATCCGATTTAGCTGGCGACGATATTGACCAGTTTGCCGGGCACCACGATCACCTTGCGGATGGTCAGGCCTTCGGTAAAGCGCAGCACGTTCTCATTGATGCGTGCAGCTGCTTCAACCTCTTCACGGCTGGCGCTGGCCGGCATGTCGATCTGGCCACGCAGTTTACCGTTAACCTGGATGACCAGTTGCAGCGTGTCCTGTACCAGGGCGCTGTCATCCTGCACCGGCCAGGCGGCATCGATGACGGCACCGCTGTGGCCCAGGCGGCTCCACAGTTCATGGCTGATGTGCGGCGTGATCGGCGCGAGCAACAGGGTAACTGTTTCCAGGCCTTCCTGGATCAGCGCACGGTCTTGTTCGCTTGCCTGCGGGGCTTTTTCCAGCACGTTCATCAGCGTCATCACCTGGGCGATGGCGGTGTTGAATTTGTGGTTCTGCCCGACGTCCTGGCTGGCCTGGCGAATAGCCAGGTGGATGCTGCGGCGCACGGCTTTCTGCTCGTCGTTCAAGGCGCCGAGGTCCAGCTTGCCCGGCAGGCCCTGGCTGACATGGGCGTGGGCCAGGCGCCAGACGCGCTTGAGGAAACGGTGCGAGCCTTCGACACCCGAGTCGGACCATTCGGCGCTCATATCGGGCGGTGAGGCAAACATCATGAACAGGCGGCAGGTGTCGGCGCCGAACTGGTCGATCATCGACTGTGGGTCGACGCCGTTGTTCTTGGACTTGGCCATCTTCTCGGTGCCACCGATTTCCACCGGCAAACCGTCGGCTTTCAACTTGGCGCTGATGACCTTGGCCTTGCTGTCACGCTCAAGCTCGACATCCGCCGGGTTGAACCAGGTGTAGGCGCCATTGGCTTCGCGACGATAGTAAGTGTCGGCGATCACCATGCCCTGGGTCAGCAGGTTCTTGAACGGCTCATCGGAGCTCACCAGGCCTTCGTCACGCATCAGCTTGTGGAAGAAGCGCGCGTACAGCAGGTGAAGGATGGCGTGTTCGATGCCACCGATGTACTGATCCACCGGCAACCAATGGTCGGCTGCGGATTTCTCCACCAGGCCACCTTCATAGTGCGGCGAGGCGTAGCGGGCGTAGTACCACGAGGACTCGACGAAGGTGTCCATGGTGTCGGTTTCACGCTTGGCCGGCGCGCCGCATTTAGGGCAGCTGCACTCATAGAACTCAGGCATGCGTGCCAACGGCGAGCCAGCGCCGTCCGGCACCACGTCTTCTGGCAACACGACCGGCAGTTGGTCTTGCGGCACCGGCACGTCACCACAGGTTTGGCAGTGGATGATCGGGATCGGGCAGCCCCAGTAGCGCTGGCGGCTGATGCCCCAGTCGCGCAGGCGGAACTGGGTGCGCGAGGCGCCGAGGTTTTTCTTGATCAGGGCCACTTCCATGGCGTCGAACGCGCCCTGGAAATCCAGGCCGTCGAATTCGCCGGAGTTGATCAGCGTGCCGTGCTCGCCGTAGGCGTCTTGCCACGGCGCGGGGTTGGTGTCACCCGAGCTGGTGCGCACAACCGACTTGATCGGCAGGTTGTACTTGGTGGCGAATTCGAAATCGCGCTCGTCGTGGGCCGGCACGGCCATGACGGCGCCATCGCCGTAGTGCATCAATACGTAGTTGGCGACCCATACCGGCAGCTTCTCGCCGGTCAGCGGGTGCTCGACGAACAGGCCGGTTGGCAGGCCCTTTTTCTCCTGGGTGGCGACGTCGGCTTCGGCCACGCTGCCACCTTTGCATTCAGCGATGAACGCCTGCAGCTCAGGGTTGTTCTGTGCGGCCTGGGTGGCCAGCGGGTGTTCGGCGGCCACGGCGACGTAGGTCGCGCCCATCAGGGTGTCGGGGCGGGTGGTGAACACCTTGAGTGCGCCCGCTTCGCCGATGGAGTCGACGTTGTACGGGAACTGCACTTCCATGCCCTTGGATTTGCCGATCCAGTTGCGCTGCATGGTCTTGACCTGTTCAGGCCAGCCCGGCAGATCGTCGAGGCTCGACAACAGTTCATCCGCGTAGGCGGTGATCTTGAAGTAGTACATCGGGATTTCGCGCTTTTCGATCAGCGCGCCGGAACGCCAGCCGCGACCGTCGATGACCTGTTCGTTGGCCAGTACGGTCTGGTCGATCGGATCCCAGTTCACGGTGCCGCTTTTTTTGTAGATCACGCCTTTTTCGAACAGGCGAGTGAACAGCCATTGTTCCCAGCGGTAGTAATCGGGCTTGCAGGTGGTGACCTCGCGGGACCAGTCCACCGCCAGGCCCAGGCTGCGCAGCTGGGTCTTCATGTAGGCGATGTTTTCGTAGGTCCACTTGGCGGGCGCCACGTTGTTTTTCATCGCGGCGTTTTCTGCCGGCATGCCGAAGGCGTCCCAACCCATGGGTTGCAACACGTTCTTGCCGAGCATGCGCTGGTAGCGCGAAATCACGTCGCCGATGGTGTAGTTGCGCACGTGCCCCATGTGTAGCTTGCCGCTGGGGTAAGGGAACATCGATAGGCAGTAGTAAGTCTCCTTGCCTGGCTGTTCACTGACTTCAAAGGACTTTTGCTCGTCCCAGAAGGTTTGGGCGGCATTTTCTATTTCACGGGGCTGATATTGTTCGTGCATGGCTACTTTTGAACTGGATAGGGGTGGCCTAATCCTCTTCGGTGCACTGTCCGGGTTGTTCGACACCAAGAAGCGGCGCGTCCATGCCCAAACCCTGCGGGAAGTGGAGTTACAGGAAGCGCCGTAGCATACATGACCCCACTCTATCGAGGGAAACCCTGATTGCGCGCCAAGGGCCGTCTGTCGCGGCACCGGGCAGGCGCAGCAACGGGGGCTACGCTGTTTAGTGGGGAGCAAGTATTTCTTCAATGAGGTGAGGGGATGGTTGAATCGCAGCGAACTTTAACGAAACCGCAGTTGTACGAAGGATTGATCGACCGTTTGGGTCGGGCATTGGATGCCGCAAGAACCGCAGGCCGATTGCGTGATGAACGGCCTCTGGAGCTGGAGTTGCGAGGCTTGAGCCAGGCGGAGCTTGAATTGATCAATAACTACCTGGCGTTGAATCACGACCGCGCCTCCCATGGGCAGGCTTCCCCGCCCGCTCATTCGGCCAAGGTCATCTGGCTCAAAGACCTGGCGACCGGCCGCAGGCCAGAGAACTTGCGGTCTGTGCGGTGCAAATGAGCCCCGCGTTATCCGTTAGCGTTATCAAAATGTTGTCGGTAAGGATTGTTGCAAAACCCCGTTGCATCTAGGCTTCGGGCATCTTTGGAGATGCCCGATGCCTTTTCGTTATTTCATTAAACAACTGTTGTTGCCGCCCGGTATTTTTCTGCTGTTGTTGGCGTGTGCCTGGTGGTTTCGCCGCAGCCGTCCGCGCCTGGCGGGCTTGTGTTTTGCCCTGGGGCTTGGCGGGATGTGGTTGATCAGCCTGCCCGTGATGGTGCAGTGGGGCGCCCGTGCCCTGGAGACAGAGCCGCCTTTGGCCCGGGAAGACTGGGCTACATTGGCCCAGCGTGCCGACGCGATTGTGGTGCTGGGCTCGGGGCGCGAGCGTGGGGACATTGCGTGGGGCAGCGATCAGCCCACCGGTATTGGCCTGGAACGTGAGCGTTTTGCCGCGCGGCTGGCCAAGGCATCCGGTTTGCCAGTGCTGACCAGCGGCGGCTTGCACTACGGCACGCCGCCCAGTGAGGCCGAGCTGATGGCGGTGTCGATGCAGGATGACTTCGGCGTTAGCGTGCGCTGGAAAGAAGAACGCAGCCGCACCACCTGGGAAAACGCCCAGATGAGCGCCGAGATTTTGTTGCCGCAAGGCATCAAGCGGGTGGTGGTGGTGACCCAGGCCTGGCATATGCCGCGTTCGGTGTGGAGCTTTGAGAAAGCCGGCTTCACCGTGGTGCCGGGGCCGGTGGGCTTTCTGGGTGTGGACCATGGTCGACCGCTGGGCGGTTGGATGCCGGACGTCAAGGCGGTGTGGCAAAGCGGGCAGTTGATCAATGAAGCGGTGGGGCAGGTGGGGTATCGGTTGTTCTACCGATAGGTGCAACACAGGCGATCAATGGTGGGAGCTGGCTTGCCTGCGATGGCGGTGGGTCAGTGAGCACTCAGGGCACTGATACACCGCTATCGCAGCATAGGTATTTACACAACTTCAATACGACACTGACCCTGTGGCGAGGGAGCTTGCTCCCGTGACGGCCTGGCAGCCAGCGCTGTTCTAACTGACGCGCCGCTGTCCAAATGTGGGAGCTGGCTTGCCTGCGAAGACGGCCTAACAGTCCAACACAGGTGGACCGGGTAC
>NZ_LYSO01000186.1:0-6422 GCF_001728935.1 Pseudomonas sp. AP42 | reverse complement strand
AGGCGAGGTGCCGAGTGGTGGGGCAAGAGCGTTTTGCTTACTTTTGCGCTGTTCAAAAGTGAGCCGCCGTCAGGGCGGAACCCTCAGTGGCCGTTACCTAAATAACGGATATGTACCCTGTCCAACTGTGTTGACTGTTAGGCCGTCTTCGCAGGCAAGCCAGCTCCCACATTTGGATTGCGGTGCCTCAGGGAGATAGGCGCCAGCTGTCCGGTCGTCACGGGAGCAAGCTCCCTCGCCACAGGTCCAGCGTCGCACCAAAGTTGTGTAGATACCTATGCTGCGATAGCGGTGCACCAGATGAAGAATTCTTCACTGTTGCACCGCTATCGCAGACAAGCCAGCTCCCACATTGACTGCATTTCAATCTAGGATTCGGTCAGGCTATTGGCAATATGGACTACACCGAGCGTAGGACGGGGTTGTTCTGGCCCCCCACATCACCGTCAACGCCTTGCAATGCTTTCACAGTGCCTCCATAGTGAGTCTGGACTGAGCCCGGTGCTGTAGCGCCGGGCTTTTTGCATTATGCGACCGGACCATATGGAACCGGCTCCCTCAAAGACGGCCTAATATGCGTTATCAATTGCCCCCGCGTCGAATCAGCATGAAGCATCTGTTCCCCAGCACCGCCCTCGCTTTTTTCATTGGTCTCGGCTTCGCGTCGATGTCGACCAATACGTTCGCAGCCAATAGCTGGGACAACCTTCAGCCTGATCGCGATGAGGTGATTGCCAGCCTTAACGTCGTCGAGTTGCTCAAGCGCCATCACTACAGCAAGCCGCCGCTGGACGACGCTCGCTCAGTGATCATCTACGACAGCTACCTCAAGCTGCTGGACCCGTCGCGCAGCTACTTCCTGGCCAGCGATATCGCTGAGTTCGACAAGTGGAAGACGCAATTCGACGATTTCCTCAAGAGCGGCGACCTGCAGCCTGGCTTCACCATCTACAAGCGCTACCTGGACCGCGTCAAAGCGCGTCTGGACTTCGCCCTGGGTGAGCTGAACAAAGGCGTCGACAAGCTCGATTTCACCCAGAAAGAAACCCTGCTGGTGGATCGCAAGGACGCCCCTTGGCTGACCAGCACCGCAGCCCTGGACGACCTGTGGCGCAAACGCGTCAAGGACGAAGTGCTGCGCTTGAAGATCGCCGGCAAAGAGCCCAAGGCCATTCAAGAACTGTTGACCAAGCGCTACAAGAACCAGCTGGCGCGCCTGGACCAGACCCGTGCCGAAGACATCTTCCAGGCCTACATCAACACCTTTGCGATGTCCTACGACCCGCACACCAATTATCTGTCGCCAGATAACGCGGAAAATTTCGATATCAATATGAGTCTGTCCCTGGAAGGCATCGGTGCCGTCCTGCAAAGCGACAATGACCAGGTGAAAATCGTACGTCTGGTGCCGGCAGGCCCTGCTGACAAAACCAAGCAAGTGGCACCGGCCGACAAGATCATCGGCGTGGCCCAGGCCGACAAAGAGATGGTCGATGTGGTCGGCTGGCGCCTGGACGAAGTGGTCAAGCTGATCCGCGGCCCTAAAGGCAGCGTGGTGCGCCTGGAAGTGATTCCGCACACCAATGCACCGAACGACCAGACCAGCAAGATCGTGTCCATCACCCGTGAAGCGGTGAAGCTCGAAGACCAGGCCGTGCAGAAGAAAGTCCTCAACCTCAAGCAGGATGGCAAGGACTACAAGCTGGGCGTGATTGAAATCCCGGCCTTCTACCTGGACTTCAAGGCCTTCCGTGCCGGTGATCCGGACTACAAGTCCACCACCCGCGACGTGAAGAAAATCCTCACAGAACTGCAGAAAGAGAAAGTCGACGGCGTGGTCATCGACCTGCGCAACAACGGCGGCGGCTCCCTGCAGGAAGCCACCGAGCTGACCAGCCTGTTTATCGACAAGGGCCCGACCGTGTTGGTACGCAACGCTGACGGCCGTGTCGACGTGCTGGAAGACGAGAACCCGGGTGCCTTCTACAAAGGGCCGATGGCGCTGCTGGTCAACCGCCTCTCGGCCTCGGCCTCGGAGATTTTCGCCGGTGCCATGCAGGACTACCACCGTGCATTGATCATCGGCGGCCAGACCTTCGGCAAAGGCACCGTGCAGACCATCCAGCCGCTGAACCATGGCGAGCTCAAGCTGACACTGGCCAAGTTCTACCGGGTCTCCGGGCAGAGCACCCAGCATCAGGGCGTACTGCCGGATATCGATTTCCCGTCGATCATCGACACCAAGGAAATCGGCGAAAGCGCCCTGCCTGAAGCCATGCCGTGGGACACCATCCGCCCTGCGATCAAGCCGGCGTCGGATCCGTTCAAGCCGTTCCTGGCACAGCTGAAGGCTGACCACGACACCCGCTCCGCCAAGGATGCCGAGTTCGTGTTTATCCGCGACAAGCTGGCCCTGGCCAAGAAGTTGATGGAAGAGAAAACCGTCAGCCTCAACGAAGCGGATCGCCGTGCACAGCACTCCAGCATCGAGAATCAGCAACTGGTGCTGGAAAACACCCGCCGCAAGGCCAAGGGTGAAGACCCGCTCAAAGAGCTGAAGAAAGAAGATGAAGACGCGCTGCCGACCGAGGCGGATAAAACCAAGCCGGAAGACGACGCCTACTTGGCCGAGACGGGCCGGATCCTGCTGGATTACCTGAAGATCACCAAGCAGGTGGCCAAGCAGTAAATGATGGCGATTTAATGTGATCGCTCCTCGGAGTGTCATCATATAGACATCATTCTGTCGTGAAATAAAAGGACCGCAGGTTTACGCCTGCGGTCCTTTTTTTTGATCGAGACCGCCATGACCATGACCGAACAGCTGAATGCATTGGGCTCAATCCTGGCTCAAGGCAGTTTGCACAGCCTGTTCCAACCGATCATCTGCCTGTCAGAACGGCGCATCCTCGGTTACGAAGCCCTCAGTCGCGGCCCGTCCAACAGCCCGCTGCACTCCCCCGTCGCGCTGTTCTCAGTGGCCAGCCATGCCGGGCGCCTGAGCGAGCTGGACATGGCGTGTCGAGAAAGTGCATGCCGGCGCTTCAGCGAGCAGAAACTGCCCGGCAAGCTGTTCCTCAATATCTCACCGGAATCCTTGATGGAGCACGCGCATCAGCCAGGGCGCACCCTGCAACTGTTGCGCGACTTCGGTATTTCTCCCAGTCACGTGGTGATCGAACTCACCGAGCAGGCGCCCACCGACGATTTCGCGCTATTGCAAACCGCCTTGCACCACTACCGCGACATGGGTTTTGCCATCGCACTGGATGACTTGGGCGCCGGTTATTCCAGCTTGCGCTTGTGGTCGGAACTGCGCCCGGACTACGTGAAGATCGACCGGCACTTTATCGACGGCATTCACCAGGACGCCCTCAAGCGCGAGTTTGTCGGCTCCATCCTGCAGATCGCCAAGGCGTCCCGCGCCCAAGTGATTGCCGAAGGCATCGAGTTGCCGGAAGAACTGGCGGTGCTGACCGAGATGGGCGTCGACCTGGTCCAGGGCTACCTGCTCTGCCGTCCTCAGGAACAGCCGCCACAGGAAGCGCGCCTGATGCTGCCCAAGCCGGATAACGCCACGCTGGCCCTCAATGACGAAGGCAGTGACCTGAGCGCCCTGCTCAATGAGCAACCCGCCGTGGATCAAGACACCGCCACCGCCCAAGTGCTGGAATCGTTCCGCCGCCAGGCCAACCTCAACTCGTTGGCGGTGTTGGACGGCCGCGGTCGCCCGGTCGGCATTGTGCACCGGCATTCGCTATCGGATGCGTTGCTCAAGCCATTCGCCACCGACTTGTTCGCGCGCAAACCCATCAGCCGCCTGATGAGCGATGACTTTCTGGCGGTGGAACTGAGCCAGTCCTTGCAGCAGGTCAGCCGTTTACTCACCAGCCGTGCACGGCAACGCATCGAAGAGGATTTCATCATCACCCTGAACGGCGATTATCTGGGGCTGGGCCGGGTTATCGACGTGCTCAAGTTGATCACGGAGCTGAAAATCCAGCAGGCCCGCTACGCCAACCCGCTGACCTTGCTGCCTGGCAACGTGCCGATCCAGCAGTGCCTCACTAGGCTGTTGCAGCAACAGCGCGAGTCGGTGATCTGCTATGTGGATATCGACAGTTTCAAGCCGTTCAACGATATCTACGGCTACGGGCGCGGGGATGAAGTGCTGCTGTGCCTGGCGCAGTGCCTGAACGACCGGGTAGACCCCAGCCGCGACTTTGTCGGGCACATTGGCGGCGATGACTTTCTGCTGGTGTTGGGCCCGCAGGATTGGCGCAAGCGGCTCAACCAATTGCTGGACGATTTCCATACCCAATGCCGACGCTTCTACCGCGCCGAACACCTTGAGGCTGGCTGCTTCGTGGCCCTCAACCGCCAGGGCGCGCGCCAGGAGTTTGCATTGCTGTCGCTGTCCATCGGCGTGGTGCACTTGTATCCACAGGCCTGTGCACAACTCGATGCCAGCCAATTGGCAGAGCTGGCTTCACAAGCCAAGCACCATGCCAAGGATATGGCGGGCTACAGCATCCACGTGATCGACAGCATGGACACCTGCTCCCAGGCGCTTTAGGCCTCGGCGGATTCCGGGTACTCGTACTCGAACACCCGCACCACTTCGGATGCATGCCAGGACGCGGCGGCCACACCATCGGAAGGCCCGCTGAACCGCCCCAGGCGCTCCACACACTCAAAAAAACCGGTGCGCGGCAGGCGGCTGGCGCCCTGGCTGATCACCAGGGAACTGCGCAGCGGTTGCTCCGCCTTGGCATCCAGCGCCGCCAGATGCTCCAGGGCCGCAGCCAGGGTCTGCATGGCCGGCGTGGGGAATTGCAGACGCTCCAGCAGCGCACGATACGTCAGCAAATGGCGCTGGCGACGTGCCTGGTCCAGTTCATTGATTAACCCATCCCAGTGTTGACGGCTGATACGTAGGCTCAAGACTCATCCCTCCAACCTGCAACGCCCAATTCCCAGGCCAGGCTGCGGCGAATGGCGGCATCCGGCTGGCGTTCACCACTTTCTATCAATCCAAGATACGAAGGGCTGATGCCCACGGTACGCGCCAGGGCCTCGATTGCCAGGCCCTTGGCCTCACGCAAGCCGCGCAGGGCTGCAAGCGGGCGCAAGTCCTGCTCGGAGGCGGTGGGTGCAGCAGAAGGAGAAGCGCGTGGCGGTTGCAACTGACCGGCAGCTTTTAGCAGCGCCTGGTACTGGTCCCATGGCAACACCGCATATTCGGGTTCGCCATCGCGTGAAATGATCTGGATATCCATGACTGCCCCGTAGGATAAAAACACTTACTAAGTAAGTTATTTCCTTAAGAGTGTAATCCTAACAGCCACGAAGGTCGCCGGGGGATACCAGGCATCATTAGTTTTTTTGCGGGTTTTCCCGGGCCAGCAGCTCAGGCGTCGCAGGCAGGCGCTCAACCACCGCAAGTTTTTCCGGACGTTGCGCATCGCGCCAGGTACGAAAGGCGCTCAGCTCGCCGCTCAGGGTCTTCATGACCCACGCCAGCACGGCGATGTCGTCGAGCATGCCGAACAGGGGAAGAAAATCCGGAATCGCATCAATCGGGCTAAGAAAATACATCAGCCCCGCCACCACCGAGATCAGCGCCTTGGGGCTGATGGCACGGTATTCGCCACGCCAGTAAGCCAGGCACAGGGCCTGCAGCAACTTGAGATCATCCTTGAGCTGGCCGAGCCGATTGCCCTGGCTTGAGCCTTTGGCAGCGACGGCAAACAGCAAGGTTGGCAAACGCCCACGACCGAGCAAGCGCGCGGCCATCGGCAGGAAACGGGTGAAATTGAACGGTGGTTTCATAGGGCACTCCAGTTCCAGGCGACATAAAAGGTTATCCACACAAATTGTGGATAACCTTGTGAACAGAGCCTGTTTTATCGGCTGAAAGCCACGGACTACAAGGCCTACAGTCAGATCGGGCGTTTTTTGCGCACATCAAAAAAACCCAAGAATTCATTGACTTGGCATGTATGTGCGGCTACCCGTGCTCGAGTCTTATATCAGACTGTGTCCGGTTGCGGACGTTCGTTTGGATTTGCAGAGGCTTGAATCAGGGGCTGCCTGGCTTGCGAGAGTCATAGATATCTGTACGACTCCGGTACGACGCTGCCCTCCGTGGCAGCCTGCCAGCCGATGCCTATCTCCCAAACACCCCGGGCTCCAAGTGTGGGAGCTGGCTTGCCTGCGATGGCGGCCGTTCAATCGACAGAGATATCGAATGTGCCGCCCCAGGTAACCACGATGCGAAGCGAGCCGCTCTTGATCTTGCTCTGCTCTTGATCTTGATCTCAGGCGCCCCGTTAAACCACGCTGGCCGAACGCAGGCTGGAATTCGTGGGTAACCCGGCAGGACGCCGGGTTAGCCGTCCTGGGCCAAGGATGTCCCATGA
>NZ_LYSO01000185.1:0-6962 GCF_001728935.1 Pseudomonas sp. AP42 | reverse complement strand
ACACAGTTTGATCGTGGGGCATCAGGTAGATAGGCGTCGGCTGCTCCCACAGTTGATCTGCAGTGCCTGCTCGAGCGCCTGCCTGCACTTAATGATTACGACGCGGCACCTTCCATTCACGATGGGGAAATTTGTACAGATAGTTCAGGTTATCCATATCGAACCGGCCATCCTCCTTGCCGGGGCCACCGAAGAAGCTGATGCCGATATCCAGCTTGCGTAGCAATTTTGGCCGTGTGAGTAACTCCTTGGCCGCATGGTGTGCCTCTGGTGAAAATGTCCTGTCGGTGGCAACCAGGCCGGCGGCTTCTTTCAACTCATTGAAGTTCACATAGCTGTCTGTCGCCCCTGCGGCGAATTCGCGGAAGTGGTCGCGGATCAGCCCTATCAGTTGTCGGTCAGTCACGCTTGCGTACGGGCGCGTGTCGGGGACGCTGGCCTGGGTCTCAGCGCTTCGTGCCTGACGATAGCTAGCTTGGTTTGAGCGACTGTCAGCATCCGGTTGCTCGGGTAGAGCGGTGAAAGCGCTAGTGGAAGGTGGCTTTATTGAAAATGTCATGCTGGGCCTCTGATTCATTCAGGGATTGATTGAAAAATCCACCTTGTGGGTGGTCGTCACTCAACCTGCCGTTCCATTTATCACCGCCCGCTCGACATGCATTGTTAAAGGCCAGCAATCCATATCCCTTTAACTTGCAGGACGTTTCCTAGACAATCCTTTGGCCTTGCGCCTGCTCATTTCGCTGGCTAGCCTTCGCTTCGTCGCTGCCTATCAGCGATCGGGTGTGAGATCCCGTTATTAGCAGGCGCAATGCGCTACAACCGTCAATGGCGGCTGTGTGCGGGCAGACTTCGGTCTGGCCGGGTCCTGTTTTCCGGTATCTCACCCCGCACATAGCTGCCACCTTTTGACGTGTGAGATCGGCAAAAGAATGGCTCCCCACCCAAGCAGGAGCTTTATCCATGAGCAAACTCATACCCGACCCACCCTTCCCAATTTTCGTCGCCCACGAAGACCTGAGTTTCGAAGACGCCATCGCCAGCATCTCCTCGCTACTGCGCTGCGCCGCCACCACCGCCACCGAAACCGCCGAGGGCCTCAAAGGCACCCAGCGCGACATGGCCTGTTCCACCGCTCACCTGATCGACATGGCCCGCACCCTCGCCGACCGTGCGCTGGATTGCCTGCAGCCCAACCCCACTAACGCCCCATAACCCCCGTGTAGGAGCGAGCTTGCTCGCGAAAAACTCACAGGCGCCGCGTTTATCCAGAAAGCCCGCGTTATCGTTGACGTTTTTCGCGAGCAAGCTCGCTCCTACAAATAACCATCGCGTCGGCCATGAGTCCACGCGCACTTTTACAGGTAAACTCCCCTCCTTTTCATCTTCTCCACGGAGTTCGCCTTGCGTCTGTTTCATACCTCCGACTGGCACTTGGGCCAAAACCTCCACGGCCAGGAACGCGACTTCGAACACGCCTGTTTCCTTGAATGGCTGCTGGGCCAACTCAAGGCCCAGCGCCCGGATGTGCTGTTGATCGCCGGCGATATCTTCGACACGGTCAACCCGCCGCTCAAGGCCCAGGAGCGCTTGTATGACTTCATCATCAGCGCTCACGAACAACAGCCGACACTGACCATTGTGATGATTGCCGGTAACCATGACTCCGGCTCACGCATCGAATTGCCTGCGCCCCTGATGCGCCGCCTGCGCACCCATGCCCTGGGCCGGGTGCTGTGGCTGGATGACGGGCAACTGGACGCCGAGCGCCTGCTGATCCCGCTGCCCAATGCCAAAGGCAAGATCGCCGCCTGGTGCCTGGCACTGCCCTTCCTGCGCCCAGCGGAAGTCACCGGCGCGCAGCTAGGCGATGATTACCTGCGCGGCATCGGCCAAGTGCATGAATGGCTGATCGCAGCCGCCAATGCCAAGCGCAACAAAGGCCAGGCATTGATAGCCATCAGCCATGCGCACATGGCCGGTGGGTCGGTGTCCGAAGACTCCGAACGCAGCCTGATCATCGGTAATGCCGAGGCGCTGCCCGCCACACTGTTCGACCGAAGCGTGGCGTATGTGGCCCTCGGCCATTTGCACAAGCCGCAAAAGGTCAATGGCGAGGAGCGCATTCGCTACAGCGGCTCGCCTATACCCTTGTCCTTCTCCGAAATCGGCTACAAGCACCAGATTCTCGACGTGACGTTCCAGGGCGAAAGGCTGGTGGGCTGCGAACCGATCCTGATCCCCCGCTCCGTCAACCTGCAACGCCTGGACGCCGCGCCCCTGGCCGATATCCTCAAGCAACTCGGTGAGTTGCCCGACATCGACCTGCTCGCTGAAACCCAGCGCCACCCTTGGCTGGAAGTGCGCGTGCGCCTCGACGAGCCGCAACCAGACCTGCGTCAACAGATCGAAACCGCGTTGCAAGGCAAGGCCGTGCGCCTGGTGCGTATCGCCGCCGAGTACGCCGGCACGCGCGGCAGCGCAGAGGCAGACGATGCGCAACTGATCGAACTCGACCAACTCACGCCCCAGGAATTGTTCAGCCGCGCCTGGCAGGACAGCTACGGCAGTGAGGTGGATGAACAGACCTTGAAGGACTTCGCCGTGCTGCTCCAGGAAGTGCAACAGGAGGGCGAACAGCCATGAAGATCCTCGCCATCCGCTTGAAAAACCTCGCCTCCCTGGCGGGCCCGTTCGAAATCGACTTTACCGCCGAGCCGTTGGCCAGCGCGGGTCTGTTCGCCATCACCGGGCCAACTGGCGCAGGGAAAAGCACCCTGCTCGATGCGTTGTGCCTGGCGCTGTTTGGCGCGGTGCCGCGCCTGGGTGATACCGGCCAGGCCAAAATGCCGGATGCCGACACGGATATTTCCATCGGCGACCCGCGCACCCTGATTCGACGCGGCACTGGCGGCGGCTATGCCGAGGTGGATTTTGTCGGTGTCAGTGGCCGTCGCTACCGTGCGCGCTGGGAAGCCAACCGCGCCCGCGACAAAGCCAGCGGCAAGCTGCAGAACAGCCGGCAAAGCCTGATCGACCTGGACAGCGACCAACTGCTGGCCAGCCAGAAAACCGAGTACAAGACCCAGCTGGAATTGGCCCTGGGCCTGAACTTCGAGCAGTTCACCCGTGCGGTGCTGCTGGCGCAAAGCGAGTTCAGCGCCTTCCTCAAGGCCAATGACAATGAGCGCAGCGAACTGCTGGAAAAGCTCACCGACACCGCGCTCTACACCCAGCTCGGCCGCCGCGCGTTCGATAAGGCCAAAGAGGCCAAGGACGCCCACAAACAGCTGCAGGACCAAGCCACCGGCGTGGTACCCCTGGCACCCGAAGCCCGCGCCGAGCTGGACCAACAGCTGGCCGAAGCTCAGCAACAGCTCAAGACCCAACAAGCCCAGCTCAAGCAGTTGGAGTTGCAGCACACCTGGCTCAAGGAGTTGCGTGAATGGCAGGAGCGCCATCAACACGCAGTGGAGCAACTGCAACGCGACGAAGCAACCTGGGCGAGCCAAGGCCAGCAACGCCAGGACCTGAACCTGCTGGAGCAGTTGGCACCGCAACGCCATCACTTCCTGCGCCAGGCAGAACTCGCCACCTTGCTGACGCCCCTGGCGGCACAGATTGCCCAGCACCTGGAGCAACAGACCGCCCTGCACACCCGCCAGGAACAGGCGCAACACCAGCAAGTGGCCGCCCAGGCAGCACTGGCTGAGGCCCTGAAAAACCAGGCCGACGCCGCGCCCCTGCTGCGCCAGGCCATCGAAGAGCAAAACACCCTCGCCCACGTGAGCCGCGAACTGGCCAAGCGCAGCGAGGAAAAACACCAGCACGAAAGCGCCTGCACCGAAGGCCAGGCCCTGCTCGACGGTTTGCAACACACGCAGGCCCAAGGCACCGAGCGCCTGCAACGCCTAACCACCGAGCTTGAGCACAGCGCCGCCCTCGCGCCGCTGAGCGATGCCTGGAACGCCTACCGTGACCGCCTGCAACAGCTGGTGTTGATCGGCAATCGCCTCAACCAAGGCCAGGCCGAGCTGGGGCAGCTCGAACAGCGCGCCAGCGCCGCCACCGAACAGTTCACCCAACAGCGCGAAGCCCTGGAACTGCTCTACCACGAGGCCGGTGCCGAACCGCACGCGGTGGCCGAACAAATCCAGTTACTGGCCAGCCTGCTGCAAGACAATCGCAAGCAACAGCGCGCCTTCGAAGACCTGGCCCGCCTGTGGGACAGCCAGCAACAGCTGGATCAACAGGCCGCTGCGCTCACGCAAAAGCTTGCCGAGGCCGCGCAAAAACGCGAACAACTGAACCAGACCGGCCTGCAAACCAAGGCCGAACTCACCGTCGCCGAACAAACCCTGGCGGTGACCAAGCAACTGCTGGAACGCCAACGCCTGGCCCGCAGTGCCAGCGTCGAGGAATTACGCGAGCAGTTGCAGGATGACCAACCCTGCCCGGTGTGCGGCAGCCACGAACACCCCTATCACCAGCCCGAGGCTCTGCTGCATAGCCTGGGCCGCCATGATGAAAGTGAAGAGGCGGCGGCGCAGAAAGCCGTCGACAGCCTCAAGGAAAAACTCACTGAATTGCGCGGTGAAGTGGGCGGCCTGATCGCTCAGCAGAAAGAGTTTCTGCAACAGCAGGAGCAGTTGGCCATGCAGCAGCAGGGGTTGGCACCGACCCTGCAAGCCCATCCGCTGTGCGCCTCGCTGTTCAACCAGGACGTCGACAAGCGCAGCCCTTGGCTGGCCCAGCAACTGGCCCAATTGACTCAAAGCATCAGCCAGGACGAACAACGCCAGGGCGCCCTGCTCAACCTGCAACAGAACGCCGGGCGCTTGCAGCAACAATTGCAAGCCGCCCAGGACGCCAGCCAGCAAGCCCGGCAATTGCTGGTGGATCAACAGCGGCAATTGGCCGGCGACCGCGAACGCCTGGAGACGGAACTCAGCGCCTTCGCCAGCCTGTTGCCCGCCGATACGCTGGAGGGTTTGCGCAGCGCGCCTGCGGCAACCTTCATGCAGCTCGACCAACAGGTCAGCCAGCGCCTTGAGCAATTGGGCCATCAACGCGACGAGCAGGCCGAGCAGCAGGAGCGCCAACAGGCCATCGAGAAACAACACACCCACCAGCAGCATCGTCAGCAGCAACTCGATGCCTTGAATCTGCAAGTCGCCGAGCTGGCCGACCAGCAACACGCCGTCCAGGAAAAACTCCGCGCCTTGCTAGGGGACCACCCCAGCGCCGAACACTGGCAACAGCAACTGGAGCAAGCCGTCACCCAGTCCCGCCAAAGCGAGACCGACGCCAACCAGGAACTGCACGCCGTGCACACGGCCCTGGTACAACTGGCCGCCGACCTCAACGCCCAGCAGCAACGCCAGCAGGCATTGGAGGCGGAACAGCAAGCCCTTGCGACCCGCATCAGCGAATGGCGCGCCCTGCACCCCGAACTGGATGATCAGGGCCTGGCACGCCTGTTGGCCTTTGATGAGCCCCAGGTCGCGCAGTTACGCCAGCACCTGCACAGCAGCGAAAAGGCCGTGGAGCAAGCCAAGGTTCTGCTGCACGAGCGCGAACAGCGCCTGGCCGAACACCAGGCCCTGCACAATGGCAACCTGGAGGCCGAGCAACTGGACGCCACCCTGGCAACGCTTAACCAGCAACTGCTCGAAGGTGAGAAACACTGCGCCGAACTGCGCGCACGCCAGTCCGAAGACCAGCGCCGCCAGAATGCCAACCAGGCCCTGGCCGAACAGATTGCCAAGGCTTACGAGCAGTGGCAGCGCTGGGCCCGCCTGAATGCGTTGATCGGCTCGGCCACCGGCGACACCTTCCGCAAGATCGCCCAGGCCTACAACCTCGACTTGCTGGTGCACCACGCCAACGTGCAACTGCGCCAACTGGTGCGCCGCTACCGGCTTAAACGCGGCGGCAGCATGCTCGGGCTGTTGGTCATGGACACAGAAATGGGCGATGAACTGCGCTCGGTGCACTCGCTGTCCGGTGGCGAAACCTTCCTGGTGTCGTTGGCACTGGCGTTGGGGCTGGCGTCGATGGCGTCGAGCACCTTGAAGATCGAGTCGCTGTTTATCGACGAAGGCTTCGGCAGCCTCGATCCCGAGTCATTGCAACTGGCGATGGACGCCCTGGACGGCTTACAGGCCCAGGGCCGCAAGGTGGCGGTGATCTCCCACGTACAGGAAATGCATGAACGCATCCCGGTGCAGATCCAGGTCCAGCGCCAGGGCAATGGCCTGAGCACGTTGGAGGTCAAGTGAGCGAAGCGCTGCTGTATTCGTTCCGGCGCTGCCCCTATGCAATGCGAGCGCGGCTGGCGCTGCGCTACTCCGGCGTGGCGGTGCGCATTATCGAAGTCAGCCTGAAAGCCAAGCCGGCCGAGATGCTGGCGCTGTCGCCCAAGGGCACGGTGCCGGTGCTGAGCGTCGGAGGCCGCGTAATCGAGGAAAGCCTGCAGATCATGCAGTGGGCACTGACGCAGCACGATCCCGATGATTGGCTGCTGCAAGGTGCCCCTGGGGTGCTGGCGTTGATTGCCGAGAATGATCAGGTGTTCAAGCATCATTTGAATCGATACAAGTACGCCGAACGCTACCCGGAGCAATCGATGGAGCATTATCGGGCCGAGGGTGAGGTGTTCTTGCGCAAGCTGGAAGATTTGCTGGCGAACCGTGAGTATCTGCTCGCCGACCACCTGAGCCTGGCAGATGCGGCACTGATGCCGTTTGTACGCCAGTTTGCCCATGTGGATCGGGAGTGGTTTGCGAGCACGCCGTATGGGCGTTTGCAGGCCTGGCTGCAACGGTTTCTGGATTCACCGTTGTTTATGGCGGTGATGGCAAAACCCTGAGGCCCACTTGTAAGTTATAGCAGCCGACGGTAATCACGATGCGAAGCGAGCCGCTTTTGCTCTGCTTTTGCTCTTGATCTTAGGCGCCCCA
>NZ_LYSO01000184.1:0-7104 GCF_001728935.1 Pseudomonas sp. AP42 | reverse complement strand
AGCTGGCTTTTGTGGCTATCAGACCTTGACGATCCAACCCGCTGGCGCTTCCACGTCACCGGTCTGTACACCGGTCAGCTCTTTGTAGAGCTTCTGGGTGATCGGGCCCACTTCGGTCTCGCTGTGGAACACGTGCAGCTTGCCGTTGTACTGGATGCCACCGATAGGCGAGATCACGGCAGCGGTACCGCAGGCGCCGGCTTCCTTGAATTGGTCCAGCTTGTCGATGAACACTTCGCCCTCGACCACTTTCAGGCCCAGGCGGGTCTGGGCCAGTTCGATCAGCGACAGGCGGGTGATGCCTGGCAATACCGAAGGCGAACTCGGCGTGATGAACTTGTTGTCGTGGGTGATCCCGAAGAAGTTGGCCGAGCCGACTTCTTCGATTTTCGAATGGGTCATCGGGTCCAGGTAGATCGCGTCGGCGAAGCCGAATTTCTTCGCTTCCGAACCGGGCATCAGGCTGGCGGCGTAGTTGCCACCGACCTTGGCGGCACCGGTGCCTTGCGGTGCGGCGCGGTCGTAGCCGGAAATCTGGAAGTTGTGCGGCACCAGGCCGCCCTTGAAGTAGGCACCGACCGGGATGCAGAACACCGAGAAGATGAACTCCGGCGCGCTACGCACGCCGATGTTGTCACCGGTGCCGATCACGAACGGGCGCAGATACAGCGCGCCGCCACTGCCGTACGGCGGGATGAAGCGCTCGTTGGCCTTGACCACTTGCTTGCACGCGTCGATGAACGCGTCGGTCGGCACTTGTGGCATCAGCAGGCGGCCACAGCTGCGCTGCATGCGGGCGGCGTTCTGGTCAGGGCGGAACAGGTTGATCGAACCGTCCTTGCAACGGTAGGCCTTCAGGCCCTCGAAGCATTGCTGGCCATAATGCAGGGCAGTGGAGCCCTCGCTGATGTGCAGCACATTGTCGTCGGTCAGGGTGCCTGCTTGCCATTCGCCGTTTTTCCAGACCTGGAGAAACCGCTTGTCGGTCTTGATGTAGTCAAAACCCAGCTTGTCCCAATTGATGCTCTCGTTACCCATGACACCCTCTATCTCTGGTCAAGTCGGATTTTTTTCTGGATGGGCGAACAATACTGCATTCACAGGGCTGTTCGCATCCCCTGTAGGAGCGAGCTTGCTCGCGAAGAACGCAAAGGCGCCGCGTTTAATCTGCTGGCCCGCGTTATCGTTGGCGATTTTCGCGAGCAAGCTCGCTCCTACAGGGGGTTGTGTTTTTACAGGTGCAACGCGTGGCCCAACGCCCGCAACGCCGCTTCCTGCACCGCTTCACCCAGGGTCGGGTGGGCGTGGATGGTGCCGGCCACGTCTTCCAGGCGTGCGCCCATTTCCAGGCTCAGGCCGAACGCGGTCGACAGCTCGGATACCCCAGCCCCCACGGCTTGCCAGCCAACAATCAGGTGATTGTCACGCCGCGCCACCACCCGCACGAAGCCGGCTTTGGACTCCAGCGTCATGGCCCGGCCATTGGCGGCGAACGGGAAGCTCGACACGATGCAGTCCAGGCCGGCCGCCTTGGCCTCGTCCGGTGTCTGGCCGACCACCACCAGTTCCGGGTCGGTAAAGCACACCGCGGGTATCGCCGCCGGGTTGAATTTGCGGGCTTTGCCGCTGATCAGTTCGGCAACCATTTCGCCCTGGGCCATGGCCCGGTGCGCCAGCATCGGCTCGCCACTGAGGTCGCCAATGGCATACACGTTACGCATGCTGGTCTGGCAGCGGCTGTCGATCTTGATCGCCGCGCCGTTCATGTCCAGGTTCAGCGCTTCGAGGTTCCAGCCTTGGGTGTTGGGTTTGCGCCCCACGGCTACCAACACCTGATCGGTGTCCAGCGCCAGGGTGTCGCCGTTGGGCGCACGCACTTGCAGTTTGCCGTCGGTAAAACCGGTGACGCTGTGTTCCAGATACAGCTTCACGCCGAGTTTCTTCAGGGATTCAGCCACCGGCAGGGTCAGTTCGGCGTCGTAGGCCGGCAGGATGTGCGCTTGGGCCTCGACCACACTGACCTCGGCACCGAGCTTGCGGTAGGCGATACCCAGCTCCAGGCCGATATAGCCACCGCCCACCACGATCAGGCGCTTGGGCACGCGGGTCGGTGCCAGGGCCTCGGTGGAGGAGATGATCGGCCCGCCAATCGGCAGCATCGGCAGGTTGACGCTCTTCGAGCCGGTGGCCAGCAGCAGGTGTTCGCACTGGATGCGCTGCTCGCCCACCTCGACGGTCTTGCCGTCGATGACCTTGGCCCAGCCATGGATCACCTGCACCTTGTGTTTTTTCAGCAGTGCGGCAACGCCGGTGGTGAGGCGGTCGACGATGCCGTCTTTCCATTCCACGCTCTTGCGGATGTCCAGGGTCGGCACATCCACTTCAATGCCCAGCTGCGAGCCCTGGCTATGGTGCACGGTTTGCTGGAATTGTTCGGCCACATGGATCAGCGCCTTGGAGGGAATGCAGCCGATGTTCAGGCAGGTGCCGCCCAGTGCCTGGCCTTCCACCAGGATGGTCGGGATGCCCAGTTGGCCTGCGCGAATCGCCGCCACATAACCGCCAGGGCCGCCGCCGATAATCAGCAGCGTAGTGTGCAATGTCTGAGTCATGCCCTTACTCCAGGAACAGGCTGGCGGGTTGTTCGAGCAGGCCGCGAATGGCCTGGATGAATTGCGCCGCGTCCATGCCGTCGACCACGCGGTGATCGAAGGAGCTGGAGAGGTTCATCATCTTGCGCACCACGATCTGGCCCTTGATCACCATCGGCCGCTCAACAATGCGGTTGACGCCGACGATGGCCACTTCCGGCAGGTTCAGCACCGGCGTGCTGACGATGCCGCCCAGAGCGCCAAGGCTGGTCAGGGTAATGGTCGAACCGGACAGCTCTTCACGGCTGGCCTTGCCTGTACGTGCGGCATTGGCCAAACGTGCGATTTCTTCGGCAGTGCCCCACAAGCTGCGGGCTTCTGCATGGCGTACCACCGGCACCATCAGGCCCACGTCGCTCTGGGTGGCGACGCCCACGTGCACGGCGCCGAGGCGCGTGATGACCTGGGCTTCGTCGTCGTAACGGGCGTTGATCTGCGGGAAGTCGCGCAAGGCGACAACCATGGCCCGCACGATAAACGGCAGCAGGGTCAGCTTGCCGCGTGTCGCACCGTGCTTCTCGTTGAGGTGCACGCGCAACTCGTCGAGGGCGGTGACGTCGATCTCTTCCACGTAGCTGAAATGCGCGGCGCGGCGGGTGGCGTCCTGCATGCGCTGGGCGATCTTGCGGCGCATGCCGATCACCGGGATCTGGTGTTCATCGTTGCGCTCGGCGTAAGGGTTGGCGGCGCTGGCACCCGTTGCCGGGCCCTGGCGCAAGTAAGCCTCCAGGTCTTCATGCAGAATCCGGCCCGCAGGCCCGGTGCCCTGCACCAGGCGCAGTTGAATCCCGGCATCCAGCGCGTGTTTGCGCACGGCAGGGGAGGCCAATGGGCGTTCGCTGGCTTCACGGGCCACGGGGGCTTGCGGTGCTTTCACT
Source organism: Pseudomonas sp. AP42 (assembly GCF_001728935.1). Lineage (NCBI taxonomy): Bacteria > Pseudomonadati > Pseudomonadota > Gammaproteobacteria > Pseudomonadales > Pseudomonadaceae > Pseudomonas > Pseudomonas sp. AP42. The sequence goes on along the minus strand of NZ_LYSO01000184.1, from coordinate 3,575 downwards.
ACAGGAGCGGGCTTGCTTTCTACCGGCGCTTGTACCGGTTTGGCTTCTGCCACAGGCGGGGCGACCTTCGCAGGTTCGGCAACCACCGGCACATCCTTGGTATTGCCTGCGCCTTCCACTTCAATGCTGATCAAAATACTGCCCACTGCCATGACCTCACCCGGCTCACCGCCCAGAGAAATCACCTTGCCATGGACCGGCGACGGAATATCCACCATCGCCTTGTCGGTCATTACGTCCGCCAGCACCTGGTCTTCAACCACCAGGTCGCCGACCTTTACATGCCATACCGACAATTCAACTTCCGCGATGCCTTCGCCAATGTCCGGCATCTTGATAACGTGCGTGCCCATTCAGACCTCCATGACCCGTTTCAACGCCGCGCCCACTCGGGACGGCCCTGGGAAATACGCCCACTCCTGCGCGTGCGGGTAGGGGGTGTCCCAACCGGTGACGCGTTCGATCGGCGCTTCCAGGTGGTGGAAGCAATGCTCTTGCACCAGCGAAACCAACTCGGCACCAAAGCCGCAGGTGCGCGTGGCTTCATGCACCACCACGCAACGGCCGGTCTTTTTCACCGACTTGACGATGGTCTCCAGGTCCAGCGGCCACAGGCTGCGCAGGTCGATGACCTCGGCGTCGATGCCGCTTTCTTCAGCGGCGACTTGCGACACATACACGGTGGTGCCGTAGGTCAGCACGGTCACGGCCGAGCCTGGGCGCACGATGGCGGCCACGTCCAGGGGCACGGTGTAGTAACCGTCCGGCACCTGGGCTTGGGGGTGTTTGGACCACGGCGTTACCGGGCGGTCGTGGTGGCCATCGAAGGGGCCGTTATACAGGCGCTTGGGCTCGAGGAAGATCACCGGGTCATCGTTTTCGATGGAGGCAATCAGCAGGCCCTTGGCGTCATAGGGGTTGGACGGCATCACCGTGCGCAGGCCGCACACTTGCGTGAACACCGCTTCGATACTCTGGCTGTGGGTCTGGCCGCCATAGATGCCGCCGCCGCAGGGCATGCGCATGGTCAGTGGCGCGGTGAATTGACCGGCCGAGCGATAACGCAGGCGCGCCGCCTCGGAAATGATCTGGTCGGTGGCGGGGTAGACGTAGTCGGCGAACTGGATTTCGGCCACCGGGCGCAAACCATAGGCGCCCATGCCCACGGCCACACCGACGATGCCGCTTTCCGAGATGGGCGCGTCAAACACCCGCGAGCTGCCGTACTTGGTCTGCAAGCCTTCGGTGCAACGGAACACGCCGCCGAAGTAGCCGACGTCCTGGCCGAACACCACCACGTTGTCGTCACGTTCAAGCATCACATCCATGGCCGAGCGCAGGGCCTGGATCATGGTCATGGTGGTGGTGGTCATGGCGGTTTCCAGTTCGATACTGTTGTTGTGGTCGTTCATGTCACACCCCCAGCTCTTGACGCTGGCGCTTCAAGTGCTCCGGCATCTCTTTATAGACATCCTCGAACATGGTCGCGGCGCTTGGAATCTGGCCACCGGCCAGGGTGCCGTACTGTTCGGCTTCCTTCTGCGCCTTGACCACTTCGGCTTCAAGTTCGGCACTGACCGCCGCGTGTTCCTCTTCGGACCACTGGCCAATCTTGATCAGGTGCTGCTTGAGGCGGGCAATCGGGTCGCCCAGGGGGAAGTGGCTCCAGTCGTCGGCGGGACGGTACTTGGACGGGTCATCGGAGGTGGAGTGTGGGCCGGCGCGGTAGGTGACCCATTCGATCAGGGTGGGCCCCAGGTTGCGGCGCGCACGCTCGGCAGCCCAGGCCGAGGCCGCGTACACGGCGATAAAGTCGTTGCCGTCCACGCGCAGGGAGGCGATACCGCAACCGACGCCGCGTCCGGCGAAGGTGGTGGCTTCACCGCCAGCGATGGCCTGGAAGGTGGAAATCGCCCACTGGTTGTTGACCACGTTGAGGATCACCGGCGCGCGGTACACGTGGGCGAAGGTGAGGGCGGTGTGGAAGTCCGATTCAGCAGTGGCGCCGTCACCGATCCAGGCCGAGGCGATCTTGGTATCGCCCTTGATCGCCGAGGCCATGCCCCAGCCCACGCCCTGGACGAATTGGGTGGCAAGGTTGCCGGAAATAGTGAAGAAGCCCGCCTCCTTGACCGAATACATGATCGGCAACTGGCGGCCCTTGAGCGGGTCGCGCTCGTTGGACAGCAGTTGGCAGATCAGGTCCACCAGCGGCACGTCGCGGGCCATCAGGATGCTTTGCTGGCGGTAGGTGGGGAAGCACATGTCGTCGATATTCAAGGCCAGGGCCTGGGCGCTGCCGATGGCTTCTTCGCCAAGGCTTTGCATGTAGAACGACATTTTTTTCTGACGCTGGGCGACCACCATGCGGTTGTCGAAGATGCGCGTCTTGAGCATGGCGCGCATGCCGCGGCGCATGATCTCGGTGGAGACACCCTCGGCCCACGGGCCCAGGGCCTGGCCCTGGTCGTCGAGCACGCGGATCAGGCCCTTGGCCAGGTCGGCGGTGTCGGCCGGTTCTACGTCGATGGCGGGTTTGCGTACCAGGCCGGCGTCGGTCAAGCGCAGGTAGGTGAAGTCGGTCTTGCAACCTGGGCGGCCCGAGGGTTCGGGAACGTGCAGGCGCAGCGGTGCATACGGCTGGGTCATGGCTTTCTACGCTCTATCTTGTGAATTTCTTGTAGTGGGCGCGCTAGCTGACAGTCAGTCTTCGGGTAGAAGAAATCTTGTCCTACAACAATCATAGGCGTGGCGTAGAAGAATATTTATCTGTGTTTCGTTGCGCTGCCGGCCATTTGCGGATAAAAAAACTGCATAAACATAATAAACAGGTGATTTTGTCTCATGCGCAAACTGGACCGTACCGATATCGGCATTCTCAACGCCCTGCAGGAGAATGCCCGGATCACCAATGCCGACCTGGCCCGCTCGGTCAACCTGTCGCCCACGCCGTGTTTCAACCGGGTCAAGGCGATGGAAGAACTGGGGTTGATTCGGGAGCAGGTCACGCTGCTGGACGCTGATTTACTGGGGCTGCACGTGAATGTGTTCATCCATGTGAGCCTGGAGAAACAGAACGAGCTGGCGCTGCAGCAATTTGAAGGGGCGATCTCGGACCGACCGGAGGTGATGGAGTGTTACCTGATGGCGGGTGACCCGGACTATTTGATCCGCGTGTTGGTGCCCACGATTCAGTCGCTGGAGCGTTTCATGATGGATTTTTTGACCAAGGTGCCGGGGGTGGCGAACATTCGCTCCAGCTTTGCCTTGAAGCAGGTGCGCTACAAAACCGCATTGCCATTGCCAGCCAACGGCATCAGCCTGGGTTCCTGATTCAATACGGGGCAAAATGTGGGGCGTGCCTGCGTGCCTGCGTGCCAGCTGACGTCAATCTACCTGACACTCCACGATCCAACTGTGGGAGCTGGCTTGCCTGCGATGACGGCCTGCCAGCCTACACCTATGTACCTGACACCCCGCAATCCAACTGTGGGAGCGGGCTTGCTCGCGAAGGCGGTCTGACAGTCAACACAGTTGGATTGTGTACATAGCCATTGCTGCGGTAACGGCCACTT
>NZ_LYSO01000183.1:0-7240 GCF_001728935.1 Pseudomonas sp. AP42 | reverse complement strand
GCACCCGGTCCAACTGTGTTGACCGTCAGGCCGCCTTCGCGAGCAAGCCCGCTCCCACAGTTTGACCGCGGGGTATCAGGGAGGCAGGTGTCGGCTGTCAGGCCGCCATCGCAGGCAAGCCAGCTCCCACACAAGCCAGCTCCCACACAAACCAGCTGGATCAGGCCAGTTCAGTCGCGGTGTTCTTGACCACCGCCAACTCCGGATGCGCCACCAACTTATCAATGTGCAACTCATCATTGTTCAACCAGGTCTCGGTCAGCACCCGATAATGCTCCATGTCGCGGCACCGCATGCGCAGGCTGTAGTCGAACGGCCCGCTGATCAACTGGCATTCGAACACCTGCGGGCAGGCTTTGACGCAGGCTTCGAAGGCCTTTTGCGCCGAGCGCCCGCTTTGGTTGGACAAGGCCACCAGCACCAGCAGCGACAGCCCCGGTGAGACCATCTGCACATCGATGATCGCCCCATACCCACGGATCACCCCGCGGCGCTCCAATTTGCGCACCCGCTCCAGGCAGGGCCTGGGGGTGAGGTGCACCAGTGACGAGAGCTTTTCGTAGGTGATACGCCCCTGATGCCTGAGTACGTCGATGATCGCTTCGTCGATGCGATCCAGCGTAGGGGAAGAATGGGGTCCGTTGGCCTTGGTATCCATGAGTTCACTTCAAACGGTTGGAAAGAAATTGCTGCAAGCGTTCGCTGGTGGGATGGTCGAGGATCTCGGCGCCGCCGTGTTCCTCGACTCGGCCCTGGTGCAGGAACAGCACTTGGCTGGACACCTGGCGGGCAAAGCCCATTTCGTGGGTGACCATCAGCATGGTACGACCTTCCTCGGCCAACGTCTGTATGACTTTTAGCACTTCTCCTACAAGCTCCGGGTCCAGGGCCGAGGTGGGTTCATCGAACAGGATAATCTCCGGTTCCATCGCCAGCGCCCGCGCAATGGCCACGCGCTGCTGCTGGCCACCGGACAGGAACGCCGGGTATTGGTCCGCCACGCGGCTGGGCAGGCCGACCTTGTCGAGGTACAGCCGCGCACGTTTCTCGGCTTCGGCAGCGCTCACGTTCAGCACCCGGCGCGGGGCCATGGTGATGTTTTCCAGCACGGTCATGTGGCTCCACAGGTTGAAGTGCTGGAACACCATGGCCAGGCGCGTGCGCAGGTTTTGCAGTTGCGCCTGATGCGGCGCGCGGGTGCCGGCGCGGCCTGGTTGCATTTCGATGCTGATGCCGTCCAGGGTAATCACCCCGGCGTCAGGCTGTTCCAGAAAGTTGATGCACCGCAGCATCGTGCTTTTGCCCGAGCCGCTGGCGCCGATCAGGCTGATCACATCGCCCTGGCGGGCATTGAGGGACACGCCCTTGAGCACTTCGTGTTCGCCGTAGCGTTTATGGATACCTTCGACTTGCAGTTTGATGGCCGCCGTGGCGGTTTTGCCGACGGGTACATCCAGCGGATAAGCGGCCAGGGCCTGCGCGGACTGATTCATGGGTTAGCCTCGGGTAGGAACAAGAAAACGCATCCAGCGACGTTCGGCCAGCCTGAACAGGCCCACCAGTGCAAAGGACAGCAGCATGTAGAGCAGGGCGGCGATGCCGAACGCCTGGAAGGTCAGGAACGTCTCGGCATTCGCATCGCGGGCGACCTTGAGGATGTCGGCGACGGTGGCGGTGAACGCCAGCGACGTGGCGTGCAGCATCAGGATCATTTCATTGCTGTAGGCCGGCAGGGCGCGACGCAAGGCGGCGGGCACGATCACAAACAGGTTCAGCCGCCAGCCGTGCAAGCCATAGGCGCGTGCCGCTTCGAGCTCGCCATGGGGGATGTTGCGGATCGCCCCGGCGAAGATTTCCACGGTATAGGCGCAGGTGTTGAGCACAAACGCCAACAGCGTGCAGTTCAGCGCATTGCGGAAAAACTGGTTGAGCAGGGCGTTGTCCTGCACCACTTCCAGGCTGTACAGCCCGGTGTAGCAAATCAGCAGTTGGATATACAGCGGCGTGCCACGGAACAAATAGGTGTAGACCTCCACCGGCCAGCGCAGCCAGAAGTGCTCTGAGACGCGTGCCAGCGCCAGGGGGATCGACAGGCCAAAGCCCAGCACCACCGAGATAATGAACAGCCACAAGGTCATGGCAACACCGGACACGCCGCTGCCATCGCTGAACAGGTAGGCCAGGCCGTATTGCTGGAACAGTTCGATCATCGCGCCATCCCCTTGATGCCCAGGTTGTAGCGCCGCTCCAGGCGCTTGAAGATGCGGTTGGAGAGGGTGGTAATCACCAGGTACACCAGGCCGGCGAGGATCAGGAAGTACAGCGGCTCGCTGGTGGATTTGCCGGCGTTCTGCGCGGCCTTGACCAAGTCTGACAGGCCGATGATCGACACCAGCGCCGTGGACTTGAGCAGCACCAGCCAGTTATTGCCCAAGCCCGGCAGGGCAAAGCGCATCAGTTGCGGGAACAGCACCAGGTGAAAACGCTGCCAGCGGCTCAGGCCGTAGGCGGTGGCGGCTTCCAGTTGGCCCGCCGGCACACTGAGGATCGCGCCCCGGAAGTTCTCGGTGAAATATGCGCCGTAGATAAAGCCCAGGGTGATCACCCCGGCGGTAAACGGGTCGATTTCAACGTAGTCCCAGCCGAACGCTTCGGTCAGGTCGTTGAGCCACAGTTGCAGGCTGTAGAAGATCAGCAGGATCAGCACCAGGTCCGGCACGCTGCGGATCAACGTGGTGTAGAGCGTGGCCGGCACGCGCAGCCATTTGGCGCTGGAGAGTTTGGCACCCGCGGCGACCAGGCCCAGGGTAAGGCTCAGGGCCAGGGCGAGGAACGCCAGCTTGAGCGTCATCCAGGCACCCTGGGCCAGCATGGGGCCGTAGCCTTGCAGGTTGAGGAGGTCGTTCATGGAAAGGAGATCTCTTTTTATGTAGGAGCGAGCTTGCTCGCGAAAAACTCAAGGGCGCCGCGTTCATGCTGGTTTAACGCGTTATCGTTGACGATTTTCGCGAGCAAGCTCGCTCCTACAGGGGATTTTGCTGGCGCGGGGATTACTCGTTGTAGATGTCCTGATCGCCAAAGTATTTCTTCTGGATCTGGGCGTAGGTGCCATCGGCCTGGACGGCGGCGATGCCCTTGTTGATCAGCTCACGCAATGCCTGGTCGTTCTTGCGCAGGCCCATGGCGATGTCCAGGGGCAGGGTCGGGTCCTTGAAGGCCGGGCCGGTCTTGAAGTCGGCGCCTTCGGGCTTGGACAGGAAGTTGAGCTGGGCTTCGAGCTTGTCCGTCAGGGTGGCGTCGAGGCGGCCATTTTGCAGGTCGGCGTAGTTCTGTTCCTGGGACTGGTACGCCTTGATCTGTGCACCGAGCTTGGCCAGGTGCGCGCGGGCATAGGCTTCCTGCAACGAGCCTTGCAGCACGCCAACCTGCTTGCCGTTCAGCGACTCGGGGGTATCACCGAAGGTGGCGTTTTTGCGGGTGATCACCGAGGTGGGGCTGAGGAACAGGCGGTCGGTGAAGTCGATGACTTTCTCACGGGCCGGGGTCACGGCCATGGAGGACATGATCGCGTCGAACTTGCGCGCACGCAGGGCCGGGATCATGCCGTCGAATTCGTTGTGCACCCAGGTGCATTTCACTTCGAGCTTGGCGCAGATGGCGTTGCCCAATTCGATATCGAAGCCTTGCAAGCTGCCATCGGCGGCGACGGATTCGAAGGGCGGGTATTCGGGGAACACGCCAAACCGGATTTCTTTCCAGTCCTGGGCGTGGGCAGCAGTGGCGCACAGTGGCAACAGCAACGCAGCGAAGAGTGATCGCAGAGGAGTCATGTGTCGGTCCCTATATTTTGTAATTGATGTCAGGGGCAGTGAATAACTGGGAGCAGAGAATGCTTCATGATGGTGCGTTTTTTGTGTCGTTTACCCCCTGTGCAAAGCGCAAATTGCGCTGTTAAAACAAGCAATGCAGCGGAATCGGCTGTGGCACCGGCAAAATCGGCTTTCAACCTGTGTAAATCTGGCCTGCCTTGGGCGCAAAGCGGCAGGCCAGAGCGGTCTCAGGCGCGCTTTTTATGCTGTGCCAAAGGTTGCTGGGCCAGGCGTGCAAACAGGTCTTTCGGGTCGGCCAGGTCTGGCACCAGCTCCAGCTCACTGCCCACTTCCAACGCCTTGGCCACGTCCAGTACATAGCGCAGGGCCGAGTAGTCTTCGATGGCGAAACCCACCGAGTCGAACAGGGTGATTTGGCGGTCATTCTCGCGGCCGGGCTGTTGGCCATTGATCACTTGCCACAGCTCGGTGACCGGCGAATCTTCCGGCATGTGCTGGATTTCGCCTTCGATGCGGCTTTGCGGTTCGTACTCGACGATCACCCGGGCGCGCTCGACGATGCGTCGATCCAGCTCGGTCTTGCCCGGGCAGTCACCGCCCACGGCATTGAGGTGCATGCCCGGCTCGATCATCTCGTCAGTCAGGATGGTGGCGTAGGCTTTGTCGGCCGTAACGGTGGTGACAATGTCCGCGCCTTTGACCGCCTCGGCGACGCTGGCGGCCAGGATCACCTTGATGGCCGGGAACGCCTTGAGGTTGGCGGCGAGCTTGGCGGTGGCCTGGGGGTCGATGTCGAACAGGCGGATTTCAGTAATGCCGAGCATGGCGTGGAAGGCCAGGGCCTGGAACTCGCTCTGGCAGCCGTTACCGATCAGCGCCATGCTGCGGCTGTTGGCGCGGGCCAGGTAGCGGGCGACCAGGGCCGAGGTTGCAGCGGTGCGGATCGCGGTGGTGAGGGTCATTTCCGCCAGCAGCACCGGTTTGCCGGTGTCGACGTCGCCCAAGGCACCGAACGCCATCACGGTGAGCATGCCGGCCAGGGTGTTTTTCGGGTGGCCGTTGACGTATTTGAAGGCGTACAGCGAGGCGTCGGATACCGGCATCAACTCGATCACGCCATCCGGTGAGTGGTTGGCCAGGCGCGCGCATTTTTCGAACTCCTGCCAGCGCAGGTAGTCGGCGCGAATGTAGTCGGCCATCTCGGTGATGCAGGTTTGCAGGCCTTTTTGCGAAACCAGGTAGCTGAGGTCGTTGACGTCGATATAACGGGTCATGGCAAGACTCCTTATTGAAATGAGGGACGGGCCGGCAGATGCACTTCGGCCAGCATGCAGCGGGCACTGCCGCCGCCGATGCGTTCGATGTTGTCAATGTTCACCACCACCGGCCGCGTATGGCGCTCCACGTGCTGGCGCTGCGCCGGATGCAGGGCGCCCCAGGCACTGGCGGACATCACCAGCAACGGCTGGCCGTCCCGGTCGTGGACTTCCAGCATGTTGCCGGCGAAGGCTTCCAACTGGTCAAAATCCAGGCTGAGGATGTCCTTGCCGGTGTCGCGCAGGGAGCGCTCCAGGGCCAGGCGCTCGCTGTCGTCGGGCAGGGCTTGCAGGCACACCACCGCGAGGTCGCGGCCAACGCTCATCATCACGTTGCTGTGATAGATGGGGGCCTGGTGGCGGTCCAGGGCGTGGAACACGCAGAGTTGGTAATCGAGGCGTTCGGCAAACTGGCGCAACGCCGCGTGGTGGGTGCGCCCCGAATGGCAGGCGTAGCTGATGCGGTGCTGGCGGTCGAGCACCATGCTGCCGGTGCCTTCCAGGAAGATGTTCTGTTGTTCCAAGTGGCTGAGGTCGATGGTGGTGTGGATTGCAAAGCGTTGCTCCAGGACTTGCAGCACGCCCTTGTTGCGCTCCAGTCGGCGGTTCTGGCCTTCCATGGGGTAGAGCACCAGGCTGCCGTCGGCATGGCTGCTCCACCAGTTGTTGGGGAAGATCGAGTCGGGCGTGTGGGGCGCCGGCGTGTCCTGCACCACCAGCACCTCCACACCCTGCTGGCGCAGGGTGTCGACATAACCGTCGAACTCCTCCAGCGCTTTGTGCTGTGCACTGAGCGGGTCCAGCGGCGGGCGTTGGAAACGGTTGTTGATCGCGGTATCCGGGTTGAAGGCAAAGCGCGCCGGGCGGATCATCAGGACGGTGTTGGTGGTTTGCATGGGGGCACGGGTCCGTGGGGGATCTTGTGCCGCTATTTTGTGCGTTGTGGGGAAAGGATCCCGGCTGAAACAGCGGGATGGCTCAGCCAAGAAAGCTGAAAACGGGAGTGGCGCAGCCGAATCGGCTGCCGGATTGAAATGTGGACAAATGTGGGAGCGGGCTTGCTCACGAATGCGGTCTGTCTGCACTGAATCTGGTGACTGACACTCCGCATTCGCGAGCAAGCCCGCTCCCACATTGGTATTGTTGTGGCTGTTATAGCGCTGTCAGCCAGGAGGAACCATGTCTACCGCTGTTCGCCTTGCCCAACCCTCAGATGCCGAGGGCATCAGCCAAGTCATCCTGGCTGCGCTGCACAGCAGCAACGCAGGTGATTACCCCGCAGATGTGATTGCGCGGGTTGCCAGCAACTTCACCCCCGACGCGGTGCTGGCGTTGCTCCAGCGGCGGGTGGTGCTTGTGGCAACGGAGGATCAACTGATCGTCGCTACGGCGGCGTTTGATGGCAATGTGGTGCGCTCGGTGTTCGTCAACCCGGCGCTGCAAGGGCAGGGCATCGGCCGGTTATTGATGATCGAGATCGAACTGCGCGCCCGTGAAGCCGGCGTGACGGTCTTGAGCGTGCCGTCCTCGCTGACGGCGCAAGCCTTCTACGCCAAGCTGGGCTTTCACAACGTGCGTGACGTGTACCACGGCAACGAGCGCACGTTGGTGATGGAAAAGGTGCTGTTGTCCCGGCATCCCATCGGGCCGTATCGCGACCGTGAGCATCGTGCCCAGGTGATCGAGTTATGGCAGCAGGCGTTTGGCTATGACACGGCCCATAAACTGCCGAGCCTGGCGATTGATAAGAAACTGGCGGTCAATGACGGGTTGTTCTTTGTTGCCACCGACAACAAAGCTGTGATCGGTACCATCCTCGCCGGCTATGACGGGCATCGTGGCTGGTTGTATTCGGTGGCGGTACATGCCGACTATCGGCGCCATGGCCTGGGATCGTCGCTGGTGCGCTATGCCGAACAGGCATTGACGGCGCTGGGTTGCATGAAGATCAACCTGCAGATCACCGGCGGCAATGACGCGGTGGTGGGGTTTTATGAGGCGCTGGGGTATGGGGTGGAGCCGCGGATCAGTATGGGCAAGAAGATTGGCGAGAATATTGCGCCACGCTCTTGAAGGCGCAGAAACCAGTGTGGG